>NZ_JBFUIQ010000071.1:0-21214 GCF_056401795.1 Peribacillus sp. P4_D6 | reverse complement strand
ATCCTAAAACAATCGGTAGAAGGATGACTTGAACAATGGACTTAAACATATCAAAAAAATCAACAGGCATCCATTGTCCTGCCAGCAAAAGCAGAAGCAGCGGTGTCATGATAGGAGCCAGTAAAGTTGATACCGAAGTCATAGCTATCGATAAAGGTACATTCCCTTTTGCAAGATATACCATCACGTTAGAGGCTGTTCCGCCTGGTACACAGCCAAGCAATACCAGACCTGCAGCTAATTCGGCGGGCAAATTCATGAGTTTAGCAATAAGGAATGCTACAGATGGCATAATGATAAACTGGGCGCAAACTCCAATTATGACGGGCAGTGGTTTAGTAATGATGATTTTAAAATCAACTGCTTTCAAAGTGAGCCCCATTCCAAACATGACAACGCCAAGCAATATTGTAATGAATCCCCCCAATCCCAAAAATGGCTCAGGAAATATAAAAGCAATGACGGATATTAAGATAACCCAAACAGCAAAATATTTTCCGGCTACTGCGCTTAATGCTTCTAATACTTTCATTCCATCACACTCTTTCTAGCATTAATATTTTATTGGGATTTAATAAATTATTTGGATCAAGGGCTAATTTGATTTTTTCCATCACAAACAGTGAGTTCCCATGTTCTTTTTCCTGATATTTTTGTTTACCGACCCCAACAACATGTTCGCCAGTACATGTTCCCTTACGTTCTAGGGCATACAGGACAATTTGTTCATTTAGCTGTTCAGCTCTTTTAATCTCTTCTTGATTATTGTTATCAATCATTAAAAGTACGTGATAGTTCCCGTCGCCTACATGGCCGACGATCCCACCGGTAAGGCCAAGGAAATCAATAGCTTCCCTTGCGTGGTGAATGGCACCGGACAGCTCTGAAATCGGAAGGCAGACATCAGTCACCATTAGTTTTTTCCCAGGATTGCCATGGATATAAGCATAGGCAAGATTATGGCGAGCTTCCCATAGGCGGTTCCTGGCAGCATTATCTGTTTCAAATTCAATATCGAAACAATTATGTTCAGCTACTATTTCCTTAGTGAACTCTATGTCTTGCTTCAACCCGGCTTCATTGCCATGAAACTCCAAAAATAGTGTAGGCGCTTCGTTATAGCTTGTATCACTATAAAGGTTAACCTGCTTCATTGAGGGTTCATCGACAAGTTCCACCCTTGCTATTGGAACACCTGACTGCAAAATGGATACAACAGCTTCCACCGCATGGGTCAAAGTCGGAAATGATGCTCTTGCCGCCATAACGTGCTCAGGAATTCCGTAAACTCTTAACGTCAATTCCGTAAAGCAGCCAAGCGTTCCCTCTGATCCAACAAAAAGGCCGTTTAGATGGTAGCCTGATGACGATTTAGCGGCCAAATTGCCAGTATGTATAATCGAACCATCTGCAAGTACCACTTCAAGATCACGGACTTGATCACGCATCACACCATATTTAACTGATGTCGTTCCACTGGCATTTGTTGCCGCCATTCCGCCAAGAGTAGCATCAGCTCCCGGGTCAACGGAAAAAAACAAACCGTATTTTTTCAATTCTTTGTTTAGTTGCGAACGCGTTACGCCAGGCTGAACTTTTACGAGAAAATCGTTTTCACGCACCTCCAGGATTTTATTCATAAGTGAAAAATCAATAGTTATGCCATGGTTGTACGGTATGACATGTCCCTCGAGGCTTGATCCCAACCCAAAAGGAACCATCGGGATTTTGTGCCTATTTGCCAATTTCACAACTTCACTGACTTGCTGTGCTGTTTCCGGAAATACAACAATATCTGGAAGACTTACAGCATGATAGGATTCATCTCTGGCATGCAATTCTCTTACTGTCTGGTTTTCCGTTACTTGGCTTTCGGAAAGGATTTGCTTTAAATCGTTGATTAAATTTACACTAGCCGCTTCCATTCTATTCTCCTTCTTTCTGCTATAGCATCCGTTTGTGTCATATCAAAAACTTTGGTCGTACCTATACCAATATTTAGTTTCTTCTTCTACTCTTCAACTGAGTATCAAGTGTTGGTTTCCCCCTCCTTAAATAGCTTTATATGATATCGCTTCCATTTATCGGATAATTGGTCTAACCAATTTTCATTATACTAAATTTTTTGACTTTTTCAACAATTATCCGATTTATATTTTTCTCCATAAAAAAATGCTTTATTCTCAATATTTATAGTTAATTTTCCATCCTTATAACAAAAACCCAAATGACCTTTAATACCCATGTGAACGTAATTTGACTGAATCTGAACCATTATATTTTTACAATATTGGTCTAACCAATTAAAGGATCAGATTTTTTCAACAGTTATTTATTTTAATTTTAATATTGCGGATTATCCCCTTGCTTCATAAATGAATGCTTGTTAGAATGATTTCACTAATAGTCGTACCAGCAAGTTGTTAGGGTTGTCATGGAAGGATGTGAAGAAAGTAATGGATTCAATACCAGTTAAATCTCCCAAAGTGTACGAAATCATCTTCAATCAAATTAAGGAATCTTTTATTAGCGGTGAATTGAAACCTGGAGATAAATTACCGCCTGAACGCGAATTATCCAACCTTTTTAAGGTGAGTCGAACATCAATCAGGGAAGCCCTTCGAGTATTGGAGATAAACGGAGTCATTGAGATTAGACCAGGTGATGGAACATTTATCAGACAATCTGATGTTCAATCACTGATTGAACAGCTATCCACCTCCATCATCAAAACTGAGGACAATATGGTCTATGAAATGCTTGAAGTCCGTCGAGTAATTGAAACGGAGTGTGCTTTTCTTGCTGCGCAGAGAGCAAACTCTCTTGATTTACAAAATATCCTTAAGGCTCTAGAAGAAATGGCACGCTCGGAACATGATGAAGAATTAGGCTTGCGAGCAGATCTGCTTTTTCACCATAGTATTGCAAAAGCCACAAATAATTCCATATATGCTGGATTGGTTCATACTTTAAGTGACCAAATGAAAAATACGATTCGTGCCACCAGACGGCATCGTTTCGCAAAACCAGGTCATTTTCAAGAAACGCTTCAAGAACATAAAGAAATCTACTATTCCATCGCATTAAAGGACGCGGACAAAGCCAAGCAACTAATGAATGCCCATATCATTCGCATTAGAGAGCAGATGGCTGCGGCTACACTTGAAAGCATTGGAGAAGATGCAAAAATTGCTGCTTATCCAAATAAAAAAGACCAGCCTCACAATGCTGTAGGTGAAAAATAAAGTTCCGCTTGCAATATGATTAACCCAATATGGAACTACACCTCTAAAATTATAAACTAAGTGATTTTTTAACCTTGGCCTATTAATTGATACTACTTTGCCCAATAAAAAAAGCGCCTTTCTCAGAGGGCGCTAAGCTGGTTAATTATAGTTAAAAAATTGATCCCCTATATAAGTAAATGTTGGTTTTATCCTTTTGACATAGTGAAGGAATCAATGATACATACTTTTAGAGCATTATCAATCAATGAAAGCTGTTCATTAATCATTGATAAGTAGGAAATATGATAGTCATTAATTTGTTCCTTTAACTCCAACAGCAGCGTTTTGTCCCTTAATATAAGGTAAATCTCGTCTGGATGTAACATATCACTTCTCCTTTTAATCAAGATATTACCTTTTACCCAAATTATTACAATCATTAACTTGTAAGCGGATGTTTTGTACTATATTTCACAAGGTATTGCTCAGTAACAATTCCTTCTTATAGTAAAGATCCATTAGTTGAAGTAGCACGACGATCTAAAAAAGGCTGTCGTATAGTAGTATTAAACGTCGAATATGCCCCCTTCTTACCTTGTTGTGTTAGACTTAATAGATAAAACCATATTTTCTTGGTTTTAATTGACTTTTCTTAGTCACACTTGCATAAGCAAAGGAGTGAAGGAAATGGAGAAAATCAGCGTTTTTTTGGATGACTATCGGAAAGCACCCGATGGCTATGTGTTAGTCGAGACTATTGACGAATGTTTAGAGCTATTGCAAAACTTTGATATTGAACATCTCTCTTTGGATCATGATTTATTAAATAAAACCAGGAATGGTTTTATGCTTGTTCAAGAGATGGTGAAAGAAAAACTATTTGCTAATCGCATTACTATTCACTCTGCCAATTCAGTTGGCGGTAAAGCGATGTACAACTGTTTAAAGCAAGCACAACGGAATTTAACTTTGCCCCCTGCCATTATCGTATCCTTACGACCATTGCCCCTCAAATTCTTCCCGTCAAAGGTTCTGCAACATTATATAGATATACGGTAACCCCTTCTCAATCTCAATTACATTTCACCCATTGTTTATACATTAGACCGTAGGTAAGATACAAAGGGCAACTTTAATCCGAGTTGCTCTTTTTGTATTTCTACTTTGTTTAAGAGATTGAATATTTTTCATTGCACACTTTGCCATCATCACCATGTGAACAACTTGATCATCGAATTTTTTTTTTTTTTTTTCTGGCTGCGTATATCTATATCCCAATTCCCATAGCATTGTACCGACAAGCAGAAGTTCATACCGGGTACACATAAAGATTCCAGGTCGCCTATGGCGATTGGTCTTGGCCCTTCTTTGGTGATCACACAGTTAATTTCAATTGCTGATTCATCTGGGATACTCGCTATCGCTCCGTTATTACGTGTATTGACTGGCTGAATATCCCGCTTATCATTGTAAATCGAATTGATGAGACTGCAGGCCGCTTCGCTGTAATACGCTCCACCGCACTTTTCTAGTTGAGTCGGTTTAACATTCAATTCAAGATCTCTATACAATTCAAATAAATCTTTTCCAGTTGTTGAACGACCTCAGCCCTCGTCCCATTTGTTGCTGAGGATTCCTTTTCTTCGGCAAGCGATACAAAAAAAGCAATTCACATGCAGTGTAATTGCTTTTTAAAGAAGTGTATGGATATAACTCATGCTAATTTAGCTTTCGTTAATATTCGAGCTATCCCCTTACAGGGTAGACTATGGTTTTAATCGCCAAGTAAAAATAAACTCCTGCAGATTTTCCCCGGTTTACAATGACCTTACTTGTTCTTTACGATGGATAGTATCGTAATGGTGCTTATAATGCAGAGTGTGCCGAGCCACTCGGCAAAACCGAACGTTACATTCAACCAGAAAACGGATATTAAGGTTGCGGATAATGGCTCAACGGAAGCCAATAAGCTTACCTCTGAAGCAGATATGAATTTTGTACTTTCCAAATAAAAATAAAAAGCAATGATCGTACCGAAAATGATGATGAATAAAACCGCTGAAAATGAAGATAACGTCCATTTGCCTTCAAATGCCCATGGGGGATGGATCATGCTAAAGCATATGCCTCCAATCAACATGCCCCAACCGACAACAATCATTGAACCCCATCTTGAAAGGAGTTTAAAAGGCTGCAATGTATAGAATGCCAAGGCAAAGGCTGATGTTACTCCCCAAAATACTGCCCACCCGGAAATGGAGAGTGTACGTATGCTTCCTCCCGTCACAAGCAAAAAAGTGCCTAAAATCGCTATGATCACAGCTACGCTCACCGTAATGCTTGGAAAACGTTTAGAACGAATGGCTAAATAACAAGTGATCAGTGCCGGGGCCAAGTATTGAAGGACAGTGGCAGTGGCTGCGTTGCCATGTTCAATTGCTGCAAAATATGTGTATTGAACAGCGAGCATGCCCAGAATGGCAAAAAGGATAATTTGAAGCGCATCATTTTTAGTTTTCCAAATCTCAAAAACTTTCAGTCTTTCATTCTTATAAGCGACCCCCAATAAGATGATTCCAGAAAGCAACAAGCGTACAACAGTGAGCCACTCAGGACTGAAACCTTGCTGATGAAATAGATATTGAGCTGCCGTTCCTGACACTCCCCATAACGCAGCACCAGTCAGTACCAGTGCAATCCCTTTATTTCTTGAAGGTGATATAGCAACTAAAGTATCATTATTCATTTTTTTCTTTCCCACTTTTTACACGTTCCGTATGGGCTTGTATTCTAAAGTAACTTTCTTTCCAATTCTTTTCTATCTCCTTAAGCACCATAGTGAGATTTCCACCCCTAATTGCCTGTATGATCTGATTATGCTCATCAACGGAAAAGTGGACCTCACTTACCTGTTTGAAATAAAACAGTTCCATTCGTATAAGTTTTTGTTTGAGTCCCGATAGAATCCGCTTCAACTCATCATTTGTTGAAAGATTGATGTAAATGGAATGAAAGTCATTATCTTTCTGGACGGCCACTATTTGATTTCCCTCGTCGATTGCGTTTTTAACTTCATGATTGATGGCTTCCATTTCCATTAAGTGTCTTTCTTCAATGAAATCAAAAGCCTGTTCCATAGCCAGCTTTTCCAGTGTCCAAACAAGGGAATATATGTTTAATCCCCCTTCGAATCGAATAGGGGAAACAATAGTTGAACGGCTCGGCTTGGTCTCGACAAATCCCTCATCCTCAAGCCTTAAAAGTGCTTCTCTAATAGGGGTTCTGCTTACTCCCAATTGTTCGGCTAATTCTTTGTCGCGTAATTGTTGGCCTGGCGTCAGGATCCCCTGGACAATCCAATCCCGCAATATCATGTATGCTTCTTCACGTACAGACGTACGTTTAATTTTTTGTGAAGAATTTGAATGCTTCAACGGCTTTACCTCCTTAAAATACAGGTATATATAATATGCAATATATCACATATTGCATTCCGTTGGAAGAAATTATAGAACATTTTAAATCTGGGTCCTTTAATAAAACATCAAGCATCTTTTCACATAATAAAAGGGAATCCTTCCTTTGTAAAAACCCTTCTTTACGATGGTGAAAGAAATCCTTCTATCATGAGTCCTCGAGCTTTAAATTTACAACGATTCACTGATTAAAAATAAAGTTCTATTTTTTTGTATACCATTGTATGTATTTTAAAATTCCTAGTACATTAGATTGAGACTAACGGCATTTGTAGTTTATTGCTTTCGGAATTAACAAATATTGGATATTTTTCGCGAGTGATTTGGATACTTCTTCACTTTACTGACCTTTTTCAAGTGAAATTTGTGTATCTAAAAAAATGTCTTGAAAATATCTTGGTGCTTACCGCACTCATTACATGAATATTCTATTTCCAATGCATCTTCAGTTACTGTATGAACTGTCTCTTTTTTACAAGTTTCACAAAATCTCTTTTCGGATATTTCTTTCATTTATCATTCACACTCCGTTTTTTTCAACATATTTGTAGCCTTGTTACTATTATTTTGCGAATATCCAACCGAAAAAATACCTTTTTCCTGATGGGCCAGAGAAAAAGGTACTAAAATTGTTATTTTAACCTTGGATTCCAATACATCAAAGCTGCATGAAACGGATATTCGTATTCGAAAACTCCTTCTTTTTCCACCACATATTTATTTAGGATCGTTTTTACTTCATCATAGGAAAAATGTTCATCAAGAATTTTTGTTGTATTATCTCGGATTGCTTCTTCATAGGTGGAATAGATTTTTTTACTTTTCAATTTAACGATCTTACAGTCCGCCAGTATTCCAAGTTGATACAAAACATTCAAGATGTGTATGTAATCCCGTCTTCTTAAATTGATCGTATATCCTCGTTGCTTCAATTCCATATAATGAGGTTTTTCTGGTCCGGTTGTCATACCTACTATCGCTAAACGAGCTGCAGAATCATTCATTTTTAATAAGGTATGACCGATTTCACTCATTCGGTAATAACAATTAAAACCAAATACTACATCATATTTGACTTTTTTGTTATCACTTTCCCACTTATCATGAATTAACTCCATGTTTTCGAAACCTTTTTCGTTTGCCTGGGATTCCAAAAAATTGATTATGCTTTTGGAACTATCTATACAAGTTAGCTTCCTGACTTCTTTTGCAATATCAAATGTATAATTGCCCCATCCAGGGCCGATTTCCAAAACATGATCATCCTGTTTTAATAATGCCAATAACTCTTGCTGCACAATTTTTGCATAAGGGTCCGCTTTATGTTGTTTTTTCGCTGCAACCTTGGAAGCCCAAAAAGCTTCTTCAGCAGCATCATCTTTTAGCCTGTTAGGTATCTTCCCTGTATGATCTGTCATTGCCTGTTTCCAAAGTTCAATATAATCTGTCATCTTTTCTCCCCTGAATTCGTATGTAGTTATCGGTTTTCAAATTAAAGCAAACAGCCAAATACTTCCTCTTTTAAATATATTAGCATACCATAGCTAAAACTTTGTTTTACACATAAGAAAAAGGAGCAAAAACTTTGCTCCTGTAGCCATATTGCTTATTTTTCTAATAACTTTTATCTTTTCGATAAAGCTGACCACGTATTTTCAAGCCATTTATCAAAGTCTGCTCCTTTTTCACCCTCATATGTATCATATATATCCATTCTCATCTTCTGGAGTTTGTCTTTGAATTCGTGATATGTGTGATTTTCAGGTAAACTCTTCTTGATCCTCACTAAGATTTTGGTCAAACCTTTGATCAACTCGCCCTTTTTCCTTGCTGGCAATTGCACATCTTCGCCTAAACTTTTCAATTGACGGTAGGCTGCCTCTTGAACTTTATATACAGAATCATTATTCATGATATGTGTGAGAATGTCGATTACTTGTTTATTTTTTGCTTGACCCAATTCTTCGATTGCATCTAAACGTTCTCTCCAATTAGATTTGCGATTGGCAGATTTTTTTAATTCCTCATAGTTGGCAGGTAACTCGATACCCGTTGTTTCCTTGTTATTCAAATGAATCATTTCTCCTTCTGTCTTATTGATCCGGATATCAAACATGTAATCCGATATGATAATCCCATTACCAAAATGGCTTATTCCTTCTTCATTATACCCTTTTCCATATTTTAATATAGTTAAATTTATCTGCCGTATCGTCAAACACCCGGGTTCCAGGGACGAGGTGCATTTACCTGCGCCTATCAACTTCAACTTTAAAAGGCATAAATCCTGCCAGGATTCATGCCAATTTGAAGGATGCTTTTATTATTGAACATGTACAAATCTAGTCCACGTAATGTTTTTTATTATCTGGATGAATAGAAAATTTTTTAYGTAAATTGACGAGGTTTACACCAAAACTTTCTTCTAAAAGTTCCCTATGTTTCTCCATGATTTCCATGAGATACAAATCATGAATCATGACTTCTGTAATGGGCATCACTAAACCTACATGCATGGTCCATGCTGCACGGCTATCTTTACCAAGAGAGACTATACCTGCGACTACTTCAGAATCATCGCCACTGATAACAAGCCATCGTCCACCATACTCTTCTGTAATTTCATAACCCATATAATGGAGGTAAACATTTGCAAAATCACAGACGATTTCCCCATAGGCAATAATTGTTACATTGACCCCACCATTTGCGGCCTGTCTTAGTTCAGGTTCTAATTCTTCGAATTCGTCTTCCCAAATCTCTAAGAGTATTCTTTTTTTAGCTGATAATATACAAGCTTTAACCTTATCGAGTATTTCATTGCTTCCCATGATATTCCAGATATTTTCACGATCATTTGCAGACCGTTCGAACTCCGCTAAAGATTTTTCTGCCCGTTCAAAATTCTCTTCCGCTTTCATCCGACGGTTTTTTATTAGCTCCTTTGCAGGAACAGGAGTATACTGTGGTGTGTTTCCAGGACTGACCAGAATATCTCCGCGTATGGCGAGACTATCCAGAATTTCATATATCCTTGAACGTGGTACACCGGAGTTTTTTGCAACTGCATAGCCTGTTAATGGCGATTCTTCCAATAAGGCAAGATATGCTTTCGCTTCATATTCGGTGAAATTCAGATTTTTTAATGTTTCTAAAATGTTTTCTTTCATAAACCCTCCAACACAACCGTAGTCGCTACCTTTGTAACTAATATTTTAGCAAAATCTGTTGACGTTTTCCATTTTCATCTAATATACTTATTAAGTAGTTACTTTAGTAACCACTATGAAAACGGGAGGGGGAATTAGTTTGGACAGCTTACTTACATACATATCAATAGTGGCAATGATGGTTATTATACCGGGAGCAGATACAATGCTCTTAGTGAAAAACACGCTTAGCCATGGTCCGAAAGCGGGACGTTATACCGTTCTCGGAATGGCAACGGGACTTACTTTTTGGACGCTTATAGCGATTCTTGGACTATCTGTTGTCATTGCAAAGTCTGTGATTCTTTTCAGTACAATCAAATATTTGGGAGCCGCCTACTTAATTTACTTAGGGATAAAAAGTTTTTTTGCTAAAAGCGTTTTTTCCTTAAAAGAAATTCAAGCACAAGCAAATACACCTGCGAAGTATTCGAACCGGCACAATAAAGATTCCTTCATGCAAGCATTACTTAATAATATTCTTAATCCAAAGACCGTTTTAGTTTATATAACGATCATGCCGCAATTTATCAATTTGAAGGGAAATGTAAACCAGCAATTGATTATATTAGCCTTCATCTTAACCTTGCTCGCTGTACTGTGGTTTCTATTTCTTGTTTATCTAATTGATTACGCAAAAAAGTGGATGAACAATTCCAAATTCCAGAAAGCATTCCAAAAATCAACTGGCGTAATTTTAATCGGTTTTGGGATAAAAACAGGAATTTAAATTCCTTTACTCACACATTCCGTTCAGATAATTGAACGGTTTTTTTCATTTACGAACCGGCACCGATATCTTTTTAATTATACATATGGCACTGCATTATTTGACTGCAAAGATTTTTACGTCTTCATCATTTAAACCAAAAACGTCAGTATTTCCCCATAAGTGCAGGAAATACTGACGAAGTAATGTCCTATGAAGTTTGAAGTATCCCTTTTTGTCAATCCAAGCCGCAAGCCTTGGCAAGTAATTCAACAAGGTGCAAACTTTGCATTTGGTTCGCCGCTCCCTCCCTTTGGATGCCAATGCTCATTTGCATTTGGCATCCTGGGTTAACCGTAACAATGGTAGTTGCTTTCGTTTCGTTAAGATTCTTCATTTTCTCATCAAGAATTTTCATGGATTCATCAAAGTGGAGAAGATTGTAAATGCCTCCAGATGCACAGCAACGGTCGAACCCTTCCATTTCGACATAGGAAACTCCTGGTATGGATTGCAATAATAAACGAGGTTCCTTTTGGACCTTTTGTACATTGCGTAAATGACATGAATCTTGATAGGAAACGATGCCTTGCCATCCTTCAGTGAAGGGTAGCGGCCCCAATTGATGAAGAATTTGACTGATATCTTTTGATTTTTCCGAGAAATCCCTTGCCGCCGCAGCCCATTCTTGATCTTCTGCCAATAGATGTCCATATTCAAGAAGCGAAGCACCGCAGCCTCCTGCGTTATTTACGATTACATCAGCATCCGTTTGCATGAAGGCTTGGATATTCCTCTTTGCCAATGCTTTCGCTTGTTTTGTTTCACCTTGATGGGAATGCAGAGCACCGCAGCAATTCTGATTTTCAGGGAGAATGACCTCACACCCTGCTATGGTAAGCAGCTCAATGGAAAGACGGTTAATTCGTGACATCATGGAATCCATGATACACCCAGTAAAAAATGCCACTTTTAATTTCGTTTCCCCTTTTGCCGGCATTAACGTACCTGGTCGGATACGTTTGGAAGAAGTCTCGATGACTGGAAGTGCCTGTTCTAAATGTGCAAGGGCAGGGGAAACCTTCTGCAATATATTTGATGAACGGATAAGCTTGGATAAGCCGGTTTTTTGATAGAGCTGCACTGCACTTCCAATCCTGTTCATTCGTTTTGGATAAGGAAAAAGATGAACCAATGCCAGTTTTTTGATTCTTGTCATTTTGTTTTTTTGGTTTGCTGACGGGGAGTTTTCAATGGCTTCTTTAGCCGCTTCCAGTATATGTCCGTATGGCACACCAACAGGACATGCTGTTTCACAAGCACGACAGCCTAAGCATAAGTCGATTGGTTCAGCTAAATCTTTTTGGAAATCTATTTTTCCTTCGGCTGCCATTTTCACTAGATTGATACGACCGCGTGGAGAGGCGGATTCCACACCCATTGATTCATATGTAGGGCATGCCGGTAAACAGTATCCGCATTTTACGCATTGGTTTGTCCAATCATAGGCATCTGAATATAAATTTTGGACCGCAGCATTTGACTCATTCGGTTTGGCGGGTAGATTCATGGAACCAACACGACCCTTGTCTGTCCCTTATCAGGAAAAATCTTCCCTGGATTCAGGATATTATTAGGATCCCATGCTTCTTTAATTTTTTTCATCATATTCACTCCAGTAATTCCTAATTCCATTTCCATATATGGTGACTTTAAAGTACCGATTCCATGTTCCCCTGAAAGTGTTCCGCCTAATTCGATTGCCGCTTCAAAAATTTCACTGACAGCAAGCTCCACTTTTTTCATTTCCGTAATATTTCGTTTATCAGTAATGATGTTCGGATGTAAATTCCCATCCCCTGCATGACCGAATACAACCAAGTTCAACCCGTATTTCTCCCGGATATTGTTTAATCTCTCCATCATTGCCGGTATTTGACTGCGTGGAACTGTCGCGTCTTCAGAAATTTTTGTAGGACCCATTTGTGTAATGGCCGGGGAAACCAATTTACGCGCACTCCAAATCGTTTGGCGCTCTTCCTCTGTCTCCGCTATCTTGACGTAGGAAGCACCCTCTGCCCTGCATATATCGGCGCATTTATTGATTTCTTCCTCAATCGCCAATGGGTGTCCATCTATTTCTATGATCAGAATGGCTTCTGCCTGAAGAGGCAACCCGGAAGGATGGTAGCTTTCAACAGCACGGATGCAAGCATTATCCATTAATTCCAGGGCGGAGGGTAGAATTCCTGATGATAAAATGCTGGTAATGGCATGTCCAGAGTCTATCAAATGATTGAAGTGAGCGACAAATGTTTGTTTAGATTGAGGTTTTGGTATTAAGCGGATGATTGCTTCAGTTACGATGCCCAGAGTACCTTCCGATCCTACGATCAATCGGGTCAAATCATACCCAGTTACATTTTTTACGGTCTTTCCGCCAGTACGAATGATTTCTCCCGTCGGGGTGACCACCTCCAGACCTATCACGTATTCTTTTGTCGTTCCGTATTTCAATCCCTTTGGCCCGCTGGAGTTTTCTAATAGATTCCCGCCTATAGTGGCTACATTGGAACTGCTTGGATCCGGCGGATAGAATAAGCCAGCTTCTTCAGCCTTTTTATGAATATCTGCCGTAATCACCCCAGGAGAGACTATGGCCAGCATATTTTCCCGATCAATGATCAATTTATCCCGCAAAAGGGTCATATCAAGAACCATCCCCCCTTTAACAGGTAAAGGGCCGCCGCTTAGCGAGGTTCCTGATCCTCTAGGGTAAACAGGTATTTTGTGAGTATTAGCCAATTTAACCACTTCACTGATTTCCTCCGCGTTTTTGGGCTGGATGACGATTTCGGGTAAATATTCCCCAAAAGAAGCGTCATAGCTATAACAATACCTTTCTGCCAAATCAAGAAACATTCTGTCACCTGGAATTACCTGTCGAAGATCGACCAAGGCTTCTTTCTCCATGCTTCCCACTTCCTTTCTTAATAGAAATTTGGAAAAGGTCTATCCGTATGTAATATAATGGCATTTTAGGATTCTGCTAGATATAATGATGAAAGAAAAGGAGGTTTTTTTTTGAAAATCGCACTGATTCATGCAACCACAACTGCACTAAAACCAATTGAAATTGCCTTTCAGACCGTTGCACCGAACATTGAACTCCTTCATTTCATGGACACGTCTCTTCTCTCCTTGATGGAAAAGAGCGGCAAGTTAACTCCTGAAATCATCCGCCGCTTTTCTGCATTAGTGAATTTAGCTTGTGATTCTGATGTTTCATGCATCCAACTTACTTGCTCTGCCTTTAATGACATCACTGCAATTTTACAGCCTTTATACTCTGTAAAGTTACTTCGTTCAGATGAGGCCATGCTTGATGAAGCTCTTCGCTATACTCGCATTGGCCTGGTTTCCACCGTAAAAGAAACGCCGATCGCCCTTCAGAATTACCTATTAAATAAGAATCCGGACTGTATGATCGAATCATTGGTCGATCCCGGTATCATCCATTTATTATCACAAGGAAAAAGAAAGGAACATGACGATCGGGTTAAAAAGATGGTGGAACAATTGGATGGAAAGACAGAAGTGATTTTGCTTTCACAATATAGTATGGAACATATCGCAAAGCAGGTTAATCCCTCTGTCCCTGTCCTAACGGCGCCGTTATTGGCTGCGAAAAGGTGTTTGGCCCATTTGAATGGAATGTACACATGAGTTTTCTTCGAAAAAATCATAACTTTGCCAGCATGATCGTATGTCACATCATATATACCGTTTTTTAGTTTGTATGATGCGAACCGCCAAAAACTTTGCCTACACCCTGAATTTTTTCAAGTATGACAATCAGAAGGACTGATATGAAAATAACCACGCTCGACACGGATGCGACGATTGGATTGTAGGCATCCTGCATTTGCGAGAAAATCTCGATCGGCAGCGTTCTCATTTCTGGTGATACCATAAAAAGAGAGACCGTTACATTATCAAATGATGTCAAAAATGCGAATAATCCCCCTGAGATGGCCGCGGATCCAATTAGCGGCAGTGTCACTTTCATGAATACCGTTAGTGGATTGGCTCCAAGTATGGCCGCAGCCCTTTCGAGATTATAATCAAATCCACTTAAACCGGTTAATACGAGCCGCATGACATATGGTATGCAAATCACGATATGGGCAATTAAAAATCCTGTAGACGTACCGGCAAGCATCATTGGTGTAAAGTACATTAAGAGTGCAATCCCTAAGACTAATTGCGGCACACTTAATGGAGAAGTTAAAAGGGCCGTAATATACGATTTTCCCGGAATATCATACTTTGCGATRCCAAGGGCACCCAAAGTACCGAATATGACGGAGAAARGGGCAGCTAATGCTGCGAACTTCGCACTGTTCAAAAATGCTTCCAAAAATTCAGGGCGCTCCAAGATCTTGGCATACCATTGCAGTGAAAAGCCTTCAGCCGGAAAACTTGGATAATTGGCACTTGTAAAAGAAGCGGGAATAACGACAATGAGCGGGATCAAGATATAGATAATGGCCAAAACGGCTACTGCAACCCGAAGGCCGCCAAACGTTTTCATCATCGGAATACCTCCTTGAATTTCCCTTTTTCAAACGCTCTGGTAAAGACTGTTACCGATATGACAGTGGTTGCTAATAGAATATAAGAAAGAGCAGATCCGAATGTCCAATGCAGCAGGTTATTAATTTGATCATAGATGACAACAGGCATCACGGGCACGTTGGCTCCCCCCATTAGTGCAGGCGTAACATAAGCACTCATTGACAAACTGAATACGAGAATGCAGCCAGATACGATACCTGGGATGCTTAACGGCAATGTAATGGAAAAGAACCTTCTGAATGGGCTTGCCCCAAGTATGGCTCCTGCCTTATCAAGAGAAGGATCGATATTATAAAGACTTGCTACGATGGATAAGATCATGAAAGGAAGATATGCATTGGAAAGCCCAATCACAACTCCTATCTCCGAAAACAATAGTTTCAATGGTGCATCTATTATGCCAAGGGCCATCAAGGTTTGATTAATCGTTCCATTAGGCAAGAGCAAAAGGTACCAGCCAAAATTACGGACAACTATACTTACCAAGAGCGGTGACACGATCAAGAGAGTGATATACCCTCTGATCCGCGCTGAACTTTTGGCCATTGTCAAAGCTACTGGATATCCAAGAAATAAAGCAACCAAGACCGAATATAAACTGATCTTCACTGTCAGCCATAATGAAGATAAGTAATAGCTATCGGAAAATAATTGTGTATAGTTTTTTATGCTATAAACTGCCTCCGCTCCTCCAAGATTATCTGTGGATATGAAGCTTAAATATAAAATGTATAACATCGGTATGACAAAGAAACCAAATATGAAAAGCAGAATCGGCGTTAAAAGAAGTAATCCCGGCACCCAGACTTTCCTTTTCTTGCTTTTAGGCTTCTTTTGCGGCTCGATAGGACTCGTTTGCTGTTCTATTTCTTGACTAGCATAACTTCTGATGGGCTCCATCCAATCAACACCTCACTTCCATTTTGCCATGATGAATCGAAAGCGGAAGTCAATACTTGAATACTTTTCCCCTGTAACAGAACATTGATTTCCCATGAGGTACCGAGATAGTTCATTTGGCTGATCTTGGCACGATGGAAATCCAATGGAGATGAAGATTTTTCATCGAGAGAAACAATTTGCAGTTTTTCCGGTCTAATATAAAGTTTTACCTCATCCCCGGTTTTCAGATCACTTGCATTTCCCATGACGTTATTTGTGTCGACATGAGTGATATCAGAACCGATCTTGACTGCAACTTTCCGCTTATCGATAGCAGACACATTCCCTTCAAAACAATTCGATTTCCCGATGAATTGAAAGACGAACTCTGTCTTCGGATGATTGTATATTTCAGTCGGAGTACTGATTTGTTCAATTTTCCCTGCATTCATGACCACGACTCGATCAGACATGGATAGAGCTTCTTCTTGATCATGAGTCACAAAAATGGTCGTTACGCCAATTTCCTTTTGTAAACGCTTAATCTCGGCCCTTAGTTCATGACGCAGCTTTGCATCAAGGTTTGAAAGCGGCTCGTCAAGCAAAAGGAGCTCCGGTTCAACAACAAGTGCCCTTGAAATCGCTACACGCTGACGCTGACCTCCTGATAATTCCCTTGGATAACGATTCTCCAATCCTGACATTTTCACTAATTCAAGCGCTTTACTAATCTTCTTTTTTTGCTCAGCTTTCCCGACTTTGCGCAGTTTCAAGCCAAAACTGAGATTTTCATAGACTGTCATATGGGGAAAAAGCGAATAGGTTTGAAAAACCATTCCTAAATCACGCTTGTAAGGCGGAACCTTCGTAACATTATTGCCTTTAATATGGACCTCGCCCCGATCCGGATCGAGGAACCCGGCAATAAGGTTTAAGGTTGTGGACTTTCCGCACCCGGAAGGACCAAGAAGAGTGAGTAACTCTCCTTGTTTCACCTCCAAATCAATGCCATTCAGGACAACATTCGCTCCAAATTGTTTAAACGCGCCTTTAATCTCTACATCATTTTTATTTGAGCCAACCCCCTGAACTGCCTCCAGGTGTTGCCTATTAATTTCCACATCTTTTTTTAATACTTCCATGTGATCAACACGCTCCTTTTTATTTGAGTTTTTTCCCTAATTCAGGAGTAACCTCTTTCGCCCATCTGTCTGACACCTCTGCACGGATCTCGGCAAACTTGGCGAAATCAGGTTTGAATGTTTTATCACCTGCTTTAAGCCCGATTGACTCTTCATATTTTTCTGGAATTTTCATGCCTTCCACGGTCGGATAAAATCCTTTTTCGGAAATTAATGCTTGTGCTTCTTCACTGATTACATAGTTGATGAATTCTAGGGCTTCTTTGCTATTTGGCGTATTTTTCACTAGACCAGCGCTGAAAGCTTGAAGCGGCACGCCTTCTTTAGGCACGGCCATCTTAATCGGAATACCTGAAACGGCTAATTCACCGATGGAATAACTTCCCATGACCGTTACGTCAGCAGCTCCTTGTTGGATCGCTGGCATCATTTGCGTTGAGTTTTTATAAAATGTATTGGAATACGCTGCAAGATCTTTTGCCTTTTCGAGACCTGGTTCCATGTCTTCCGTACTGCCGCCGTTTGAAATCGCCAGACCATTAAGGGTATTGAAACCCCAATCATTCGTAATATCTGAAAATGCCGTTTTACCCTCGTAATCAGGAGAGACAAGATCATTCCATGATTCAATTGATTTTAAGCCTYCCTTTTTAAAGGTTTCCGTATTATAAGCTGGTGCAATTACCAAACCAAATGCTGGAGCGGCCGCATTTTCAACCGGAATGAACCGTGAATCCACCGATTTCATATTGGGAACATTGGACTCATCAATTGGTACGATCAGTTCCTTCTCCTTAGCGCGTATAACATCAACCGGTACAAAAAGGGCAACATCTATTTGCGGAGCATTCTTCTGTAATTCCACTTTGGATAGGATTTCACCTGATAAACCGGAAATATAATTAACCGTGATTCCCGTTTCTTCTTTGAATTTTGGGGCAATCACATCTCGGATGGCACTTTCGATGACACCGCCATTACCGGCTATCGTTATTTTTTTCTCTCCTTTTTCACCAGCACCCGTTTGTACGGATTCCCCCGGTTTTTGCGGAGTAGGATTACCACATCCCGCAAGAGCGATCAATACTATTATTGATAAAAGACTCATCAGCTTTTTCATAATCATTACCTCCCGTTTTTCATTGATTTCCAATAATTCCTTGTTCGGTGAAATAATTCACGGCCCCTGGATGAAAATCCAAGGGAACTTGTTTAGTTGCTTCCGTTATTGAAATATCAGAAGCAGCTGGATGTGTATGCTGCAGTTCAGGCAGATGTTCATATAATGTTTTCACAAGATTGTAAGCATGAGGATCAGACATTTCCTTGTAGGTTACCAGGACATTTTTAATTGAAATCGTTTGGACATTTTTTTTCATCCCCCTGTATGTATCTTTGGGAATTTCATTATGGGTATAAACTCCATATTGTTTTTGAAGGCGTTCAATGATGTCTCCCGGTATTGGAATGAAAGTTAGTTCCRTCTGCTTGGATATGAAAGCGATTTCATTATTAGGGATACCCGAAGAAAAGAAAGCTGCATCAATGGTACCATTTCGTAATGCTTCTGCAGATTGAGAAAAAGAAAGATAGGATAAATTCAATTGATCAGTCGGTAAATCGGATTCTAACAGTATCCGCTCTGCAATAAGCCTTGTACCGCTTCCAGCCGTTCCTACACTAATGCGTTTACCCACTAAATCTACCAAGGAATCAATATCATTTTGTTTAGTAGAAACAATTTGAACATAATTGGAATATAGGGCCGTTAAAGCTCTTAACTTGGATTTATCCGTTTCAGGCAAATCCAGTACATCCACTGAGGTAAAACCAATTTCTGCCCGATGACGGCTAACCAATTCAGTATTTTCAATGGAAGCATCGGTGACTTGGGTACCTGACACAGCCCCGTTGTATTTTTCATACATATTTGATAATCTTTGTCCCAATGAAAAGTAAACACCTGTCATATCTCCGGTTCCAATGATTAACATCCTGTTATTTAAATCCTGTCCTTCAGAAGTTAGTTGCCTCTGGATCAAGGTAGTAGCAGGTTTAGATATTTCCTGCTGCTCATTCATAAAAGAACATCCTGTCATGAAACAAAATAACAAAGCGACTTTTATAAAGAGTGCTCCATTTTTCATCGTGATCCTCCTTTCTTAATGTATTTAGATGCAAATGCCATGCCAAGTCGATTTTCTGCTTTAAAACGCAAATCCTGCCGATTTCAAGAATGTTATACAAGGATAAACCGGCAATTTTTTCCGGTTTTCCAGAAAAAATTGCCGGTTAACGCGATGAACCCTTTATTCTTCTTTTGAAATGAGCTTGATTTTATCACGAAGGCTCCTTTCAGAAATTTTTAGGATTTGGGCTGTTTTTTGCCGATGATTATTACAATATTGAAGAGTGGCAGTTATGACCTTTTCTTCTATCTCTTTCATGGAAATGCCAATGGGAATCCTGAAACTGTTGAAATCGTCGTCCGTGCCATCCGGCTGAAGAATGAACTTCTGTTCTTGAACATATTGCGGCAAGTCGGTTTCTTCCATTTTTTTTGAGTTTGATAGGGCAACAGCATATTCTATAATGTTTCCAAGCTCCCGGACATTCCCAGGGTAATGATAATCCAGTAAAATCCGACGTGCGGTTGCCGAGAACATCTTTTCTTCACGATTCATATCCTTCGCGTGTTTTTTTATAAAATAATCCATAAGGAGCGGTAAATCTTCTTTTCTATCTCTTAGTGGCGGCATCGAAATGGGAATGACATTGAGCCTGAAAAACAAATCCTCCCTAAATTCCCCTTCCATCACCATTTGTTCCAGGTTTTTATTGGCTGCACTTATAATACGGACGTCCAATGAGATTTTTGTATTGGATCCCAGAGGCGTCACTTCCMGTTCCTGCAATACCCTTAATAATTTGGCTTGAAGTGGAAGGGGCATTTCACTAATTTCATCCAGAAAAAGGATGCCTCCATTAGCAGCAACGAATTTCCCTTCCTTCCTCTGAGTTGCACCTGAAAATGCTCCCTTTTCATAACCGAACAATTCAGATTCCAGCAGCATCTCAGGAATTGCTGCACAGTTGACGATCTGCATTGGATTGTTTTTCCTTCTTCCCAACGTATGGATATTTCGGGCTACAAGCTCCTTTCCAGTACCACTTTCTCCCGTGATGAGAACACTGGAATCAATATCTTTCACTCTTTCGATCATTGAGAAAATACGCTGCATCGCCTTGCTGTTACCAAGGAAGTTACCGAATCCCTTTTGAATCTCTAATTCTTCATGTAATGTCTCCAATTGATTGGACATCTGTTTGAATTCGGCTGCCCTCATCAACAACAAAGAAAGTTCTTCAATATTAATTGGCTTTTCAATATAGTAGTAGGCTCCTTTTTTTATGGCCTCAATGGAAGTTTCAATGGATGAATAGGCAGTCATCATTATGACTGTTACGTTAGGTGATATTTGTTTGATTTTCTGTAGGACATCAAGTCCACTTTTATTTCCTATTCTCAAATCAAGTAACACAATATCAAAGTGCTGATTGTCGATTTTCCGTATACCCTCATCCGGGTCTGTAGTTGTCATGACATCATAAGAATCTTCCAATGCAAAGCTAAGAGCGGTGCAAATAGCAGGTTCATCATCAATCACCAATACTTGCATTTTCATATGAATCCTCCTCTTTCCAGGCTTCTATTCAATATATATAGGTAGTAAAATGGTGAATGTCGTTCCTGAATTAGGATAACTTTTCACATGGATATCTCCGTTATTTTCTTTAATAAGCCTATACGATAACGTAAGTCCCAAACCGACGCCCTTTTCTTTATTTGTGAAAAAAGGCTCAAAAATATGGTTCAGTTCTTCCTGCTTCATCCCTTTTCCCGTATCCGATATAGCAATCCGCCCTGTCT
>NZ_JBFUIQ010000070.1:0-21828 GCF_056401795.1 Peribacillus sp. P4_D6 | reverse complement strand
GTGTAGTAATATGCATGTCAGGTTAATTGTTGATCATCCAATTAATGTCTGTAAGTAATAGATTCCATAACCGCTGGCAAAATTAAGAACCAGCAAGGCCACAAGAGGTGAAAGATCAATCATGCCAAGTGGCGGAATGAACTTTCTGAACGGTTCTAAATACGGTTCGCAAATTTTTTCCAAAAACTGACCGATTGATGTCTCCCTTGCATTGGGGAACCATGACATCAATATGTAAACGATTAATGCCATTGAATAAATTTCAATTAAATAATATAAACCCTGAAGCACTAGACCCATTAACCATTACCACCTCGCTTCTTCGTACTCCTCTTCGGCGGCGAAGCCGGTAATATTACCGGAAACATCGACGTTGTCCGGGGTACATAAGAATATATCTGTTCCTATTTTTTGGATATCCCCGCTGATTGCATAGACAGTCCCACTTAGAAAATCGATGATTCGCTTTCCTTGGTCATGCTGGATCCGTTGAAGGYTCACGACTACTGCGCGCCTGTTTTTCAAATGATCAGCTACCTCCTGGGCTTCTGCATAAGCACGCGGCTCCAATAATACTACTTTAGAAGATTTTTGTACGCTTTGCAAACTTACGATATTCTGATTGGTATTATTCCCTGCAGAAGCGGACTGCTGCTGTTTAGCTGACTTCACGACTTTTGGTTCAGCCTCCTCTTCTTCCACCACTTCTTCCCTGTACTCATACTCATCATCCAGCGCGAAATAAGATTTAAATTTTGATACGAACGACATCTATAGCGTACCTCCTTAAAATTATTCGCCTACAAGTGCTGTACCAATCCGGATCATTGTAGCGCCTTCCTCAATGGCAATCATGAAATCATTGGACATACCCATGGACAATTCAATACAGGGGGCATGCTTCAACTCCAAAGCTTGTATTTCAACCTGGATGCCTTTCAGTTTCCGGAAGCATTCCCGCAAAATCCGTTCATCATCGGTCAATGGAGCCATCGTCATCAATCCTGCAACATTCACCTTATCAAAAGCAGATAACCCTTTTATGAAATCAATAGTCGCTTCTGGATTCAGACCATGTTTTGATTCCTCACCAGATACATTCACCTGCACTAAACAGTTTATCGGCTCATTAGCGCGTTTTTGAATTTCTTCTGCCAAAGAAATGCGATCCAATGAATGGATATATGAAATTTTATCGATGACATTCTTAACTTTGCGTGTTTGCATGGAACCAATATAATGCCAGTTTGGCTTGTCCTTCAGCACTTTATATTTAGCCAATAGCCCTTCGTCACGGTTTTCGCCCAAATCAAGTATTCCCGCTTCCAATGCTTCATTCGCTCTCTCGACCGAAACATATTTCGTCACTGCGATCAACTTTATCGCTTCACGGTCCCTTCCACTATTTTCACATGCTATATTTATTTTTTCTTCGATGTTTTTTAAATTGTCCACTACTTTCACTGTTACTCTAAATCCTCCTTCCAACCGATAAAACTCATCAATCTGCCTGTCTTCCCGTTATCACGGCGATGTGAAAAAAACAATTCATGATCACAGCTTGTACAGTATGATGTAACGTCGATCTGACTATTTGGAATTCCTGATTTTTGAAGAATCAATGCATTAAGTTGCTTAAGGTCTAACTGATATTGTCCTTCACTGATTAAATTATAGGGCTTTTCGTCAATATCTACCAGCAAATTCTGCACTAAATCCATGACATAATCATCAACTACATAGCATTTTGAACAAATCGAAGGTCCAATAACAGCAAATATCTCACTTGCTTTTATACCCTCATTCAGCCATGCCTCAACCATCTTTCGTGCAATCCCATTAACCGTGCCCTTCCAGCCAGCATGTGCCACCCCAATCATACCATGTGCCGGAGCAAGAAAGTATAAGGGCACGCAGTCTGCATAGCAAAGGGTCAATAGAACGTTTGGGTCCTTCGTATAGAATCCATCAGTCGCTTTAAAGGCTGAATCATAATCCGCAGCACCTCTCCCGCAATCGCGGCTGGTAACCTGATGGATATTCGTTTCATGTGTCTGCTCGGCCCCTATCCATTCATTAAGCGGATACATCAGCTTATCGGCTATAATCCTGCGGTTTCCCTGGACATCACCAAGTTTATCCCCGACATGAAAACCGGTATTCATTGTTTGAAAATCACCTGTACTGACTCCCCCATTTTTTGTGGTGAAGCCCGCTACGAGCTGGAGATTTTTTTGTCTCCAGCTGTCAATGAGCATATATTGGTCTTTTATTAAAACAAATGGCTCTTTCATGCTATAAACCTCTTTATTTTTAGTCTAGTGTATCATATATTTGCGCCATGCACCTTTAGAAACGTTCATCTTTCAGTTCTCCTTGAAATACCGTCTGATGTTCAACAAGTATGACATCCGCACCGATCTTTTTTATTTTGCGCCATGGAATCACAATGTCTTGTTCTCTTCCAAAAAAGCCCATTAATCGGGTGCCATTTGAAACGACGATGGCCTCTATTTTCCCCGTGGCCGTATTTATTTCAAGGTCTGACATATTACCCAACTTCTTCCCATCCGCTATATTGACGATATCCTTTATTTGAAATTCTGAAATCCTGGTCACATCACTCAGCTCCTCAAAAATTCATCATAGATGAAGGTCCTATTCCTATGTATATGACAAGATGCGCTCAAGGATGAAGATTACGATAAATAAACGTCCCCGATTCACGATCCCTTCCGGAAGGGATTTTCAACAAAATAAAAAAGCCGCAATGGATAAGTAGCTATGAAGCGGGTATCGACATTTTTGCCCTGCCCGCTTCAGCTAACTTTTTCTCATGCTCAGCTTCTACTGTTGGATATTTTTATTCATTTGCTTGATTGCCGCTTTTTCCAAGCGGGAGACCTGTGCTTGTGAAATGCCGATTTCCTCGGCTACCTCCATTTGCGTCTTCCCTTGGAAAAACCGTTTGCGAAGGATCATTTTTTCCCGGTCATTCAACCGTCTCATGCCTTCATTTATAGCTATTTCATCAATCCAGGTACTATCTTTATTTTTTTCATCACTCAATTGGTCGAGTACATAAATCGGATCCCCGCCATCATTATAAATCGGTTCAAAAAGTGAAACTGGATCTTGTATAGCATCTAGTGCAAAAACAATTTCTTCATGAGGTACTTCCAACACCTTGGCGATTTCTTCAGCTGTCGGCTCACGAAGGGTCTGGCTTATGAGCTTTTCTTTTACCTGCAAAGCTTTGTAAGCGATGTCTCTTAAAGAACGGGATACCCGAATCGGATTATTGTCACGAAGATATCTTCTGATTTCTCCAATAATCATCGGTACAGCATACGTTGAAAACTTAACATTTTGACCTAGGTCAAAGTTATCTATCGACTTCATCAACCCTATACAGCCTACCTGAAATAGATCATCTACATACTCTCCCCGATTGTTGAAGCGTTGAATGACGCTTAGAACGAGTCGAAGATTCCCGTTTACCAGTTTCTCTCTTGCTGAAATATCGCCATCTTGCAGTTCTTTAAAGAGTTTTCTCATTTCTTCATTCTTTAAAACCGGTAATTTTGATGTATCCACACCGCAGATTTCAACCTTATTACGAGACAAAATTATTCCCTCCTCACAGGAGCGCTGTACAAAAAACAGTATTTCCGCGGGAGGAAAAAATATGCACATGGCTAGAACAGAAAATCCCGATTATTTTTCAATATTACTACCGAAGTATTGATTTGATTGACATTTAAGCACTTTATTTTTTTACACCATTTTATTAAATTCTTTACGAAGCCTCTTAATAATCCGTTTTTCCAAACGCGAAATGTAAGATTGGGAAATCCCCAGCATGTCGGCAACGTCCTTTTGGGTTTTTTCTTCTCCTCCTGCAAGTCCAAAACGGAGTTCCATTATCTGTTTTTCACGTTCCGATAACTGTGTAAGTGCTTTTGTCAGCAACTTACGGTCAACGTTTGCCTCAAGGTCTTTCGTGATAATGTCATCATCCGTTCCAAGTACATCGGATAACAGTAGTTCATTTCCATCCCAATCAATATTCAGAGGTTCATCAAAAGAAACTTCAGAGCGGATTTTGTTATTTCTGCGTAAATACATCAATATTTCATTCTCGATGCATCTCGATGCATATGTAGCCAGTTTTATTTTCTTCTCTGGATTGAATGTATTCACAGCCTTGATCAAACCTATGGTACCTATGCTGATTAAATCTTCAATGTTGATGCCTGTATTTTCGAATTTCCTGGCAATATAAACAACCAGCCTTAAATTACGTTCAATCAAGATCGAGCGTGCAGCTTCATCGCCATTTGGTAATTTATTGATCAGTATTGCCTCTTCTTCCTTTGAAAGGGGCGGCGGCAGTGCCTCACTCCCTCCTATATAAAATATTTCGTCCGTTTTCAATCCGAGCTTGAACAATAGTTTGTACCAAAAGTAAGTAAGCCGAAGAATGAATTTCTTCAAAATAATTCTCCCTTCTAATAAACGGATTATGGGTCAAATTCAAGAGTGAATCGATGGTTCAGGAGGCAGTTTGTACCGGTATGCCAGTTAACATCTTCGGGTGAACGATAGATTGATAGCTATTGTCGGGAGAGAGTTGTTGAAAGGTAAACGAAATGAGACCCTGCTTGACATGAAATTCTTTTTCTCCTTGAACGATTTTAATATAATCCGGTTTGATTGCGGTTAACAGCTGATGTTCATGACCTACGACTTTATAAGGGATGACACGCATTCTTCCTGTCCATGAATATTCGGGCTGCACTTCCTGACTAATCAGGGTATCGGGGTTTTTAAAGAGCTCTAGCATATCATTCGGAATACCCGTTTCCGAGCCTGAAAGAGAAATGATCATTACTGGGGAACGTGTAATCGGGTCATATAGTTGATTGCCGCTATCCACCAATCCATGAAACGTTCCTTCAAAGTCAGAAATTTTAACCGAGACCGAAACCATTTGTTCATGTGTAAGCTTGGTCATTTCCATCCCTTCTAATGTTCGCTTGGAAAATTGCCATGCGAGCGGGAACCCGATCATGACGAATATCCAGCTGACAGGGTCGCCAAAACGATTGATTCCGGCATATTGACCAGGGTCCTTGGACACGATTTGGAATTCAAATAGGTAGTGAAGTCCCAGAAGGATTCCTCCCGATAAAAATGTCACAAAATATAAAGTGGCCACCGATTTCACGAAAAGTTTTAGCCTATTAAACCCAAAGGTTGCCAGCACCATGACCATGGATACTAAAATCTTCATGTATACCCGGTCGGCAATTGCATAAAAAGGAGTGAATGCCAATACGATAATTAAGGAACCAATCAGTCCGCCGATGCACACCCGCCAAAGAGCTACCCTTCGTTTGAGAATGATTGCGGTCCAATATAAAAGGAGGCAGTCAAATAACCAATTCAATAACCAGATCACATCTAAATATAAAGTCAAACACCCTCCCCTCCTTATATGAACTAACCTTCCACTAGCAAAAAGTATAGCGTACCTGCCCTAAGAAAGTGTGTCACTTTTTGTACTGAAAACTTAAGAGTTTTTCAGTCATTTTTACCCTTTTTGTAGAAAATCAGCTATTGATATTTTCAATACTGCCTTAGAGACTATCCTGCTCCCTTTTACTTCTGTCGATTTATGTTATAAACGTTTAATAATTTCTCTCTCATCTTTTTACATTAATGAATGGAAGTGAGCAAAAGATGGAAGCTCCCTTCTGCCAGGCAACATCCAGCACAATCCCGTCTAGGGATGCATTTTATTAACGACAAAAAACCGTCCCCAAATGGGAACGGCATATGACGTCGTTATTAACGGCGTCTATTACGGTTACGGAGGAAGGTTGGAATATCCAAAGCCTCATCACCTTGATTGGCATTACGTGCAGGCTGTTCATTGACTTCTTCCCTCTTCACTTCACGCTTCACGTTAGACTGTGGCGTTTGTTGTGTCTGAGGTCTTGATTGCTGCTGCTGTCCGAGTGTTGGACGTCCAGTAGGCCGAATTGAAGCTTCAACCTCGTTAAAGCCTGTAGCAATTACCGTAACGACGATTTCATCTTTAAGGTTTTCATTGATAACAGAACCAAAAATCATGTTGACGTCTTGATCGGATGCTGTAGCCACGATATCGGCCGCTTCCTGGACTTCAAAAAGACTCAGGTTCGTACCACCGGTAATATTCATCAGTACACCTTGGGCGCCATCAATCGATGTTTCAAGCAACGGACTGGAAATGGCTTTTTTCGCCGCTTCCGCTGCACGGTTTTCCCCGGAGGAAATCCCGATTCCCATAAGAGCGGAACCTTTGTTGGACATGATCGTCTTCACATCGGCAAAGTCCAAGTTAATAAGACCTGGAACAGCAATTAAATCTGAAATCCCTTGTACACCCTGGCGAAGTACATTATCCGCTTCACGGAATGCTTCAAGCATTGGCGTGCTTTTATCGACGATTTCAAGGAGGCGGTCGTTCGGAATGACGATGAGTGTGTCAACCGATTCCTTCATGGATGAAATGCCGCCTTGTGCCTGTGTTGCACGTTTTCGGCCTTCGAAAGTAAATGGACGGGTAACTACACCCACTGTAAGGGCCCCTAGATCTTTAGCAATGCCCGCTATGACAGGAGCTGCCCCCGTTCCCGTACCGCCGCCCATTCCAGCCGTTACGAATACCATATCGGCACCTTTAAGCGCTTCTTCAATCTGCTCTTTGCTTTCTTCAGCAGCTTTTTTTCCTACCTCTGGATTGGCACCTGCACCCAAACCGCGTGTAAGCTTCCCGCCGATTTGCATTTTGATTTCTGCTTTTGATAGATTAAGAGCCTGTGCGTCAGTATTGACAGAAATAAACTCAACACCCTGTACACCATGCTCGATCATTCTGTTTACCGCATTGTTTCCGCCGCCGCCAACACCTATTACTTTTATCGTTGCTAATTGTTCTAGATTAGAATCAAACTCCAACATGACAATCCTCCTATTTTGACGAAATTCCCGATTCTTAATGATTGTTATTCAAAAAAGTAACCCAGGATTTTTTTGAATTTAGATTCACCTTTTTCACCTTGTTTTTTAGCCGTGTTCTCTTTATTTTTCTGAGAAACCTTCTGGCTGCGCTGGTCGTTATCTTCTTGAGCTTGTCCAGCTGCTACAGGAGTTTTATTAGCGGTGTTTTTTTGCATTCTCTCTTTCTTGCATGCGTGTTTAATCAAACCAACAGCCGTGGTGTATTGGGGTTCCCTAACACCGATGTAATTGGGTTCAGCTGTCCTTACTCGGTTTTGGAACACATATTGAGCTAGCTCCAGGACACCCGGCATCTTGACGACGCCCCCGGTCAACACGAAACCACCCGGTATATCCTGGAAGCCAAGTCTCTTCAAATCATCTTGAATCAACTCGAATATTTCGGTCACCCGCGCTTCAATGATATCCGAAAGCATTAACTGGTTGCAGGTCTGTTGCTGATCGCTGCCGATGATCGGTATTTGGAATACTTCATCTTCAGACGCGTCATCATAATAGGCATGTCCATGCTTTACTTTTATTTTCTCAGCTTCTTCCATAGTCGTCCTTAGAACGATGGAAAGGTCCTTCGTAAGCGTTTCCCCGCCTATAGGTATCACAGACGTATATTGTAAATAGCCTTGTTCGAAAATTGCCAGGGTCGTGGAACCTCCGCCAATATCGACAAGTGCCACACCAAGTTCTTTTTCATCCTTGGATAAAACAAGGGAACCTGCGGCTAAAGGCTGAAGGGCGATATCGGTTATTTCCAATCCTGCCCTTTCCACACAGCGCAGCGTATTATGTAAAATTGTCCGAAGACCTGTGATTAAAATCCCTCTCATTTCCAACCGGACACCTATCATGCCCCGTGGATCACTGATTTCATCAAGTTCATCAACTTTGTAGTGAATCGGCACCACGTCGATGATTTCCCTGTCGGATGGTATCGTTATTAACTCAGCTGCTTCCCTGACACGGAAAACGTCATGCTCGGTAATCTCTTTATTGTCACTGGATACCGCTACTACCCCATGACACGGCTGAAGCGTCACATGATTTCCACTTATGCCGACGATTACCTTTGTTATCTCCATCCCTATCATCCGTTCTGCTTGCTCTATAGCCTTTTGAATGGATTGGACGGTTTCATCTATACCGACGATCGAACCCTTTTTGAGCCCTTCTGATTTAACATTTCCTACACCGATTATATTTAATGTGTCATTGACCATTTCCCCAATGATAACTTTTACACTGGATGTACCGATGTCAAGACTTACGTATATTTCGTTGCTGTTCATTCCATGGCACCTCCTTCAGTTTATACATGTATTAGTAGAATAACATTTTTATATCGAAGACTTATACATTATAGAATAACAGAACTGTTTACAACAACTGACGAATTACATAGATAAGCGTTTCATTTTGTATTTCCCGAACAAAACTCGTACTTTATGGTGCATATTGTTCGCTTCTCTACGAGACTGATTTACTAAAAAAACTAGATACTGCCATAAACTATTCGTCATTTATAACTTAATTCCCTTTAAAATTATAGATTTTTTTTCTGCTTTTTCCGGGAAATGGACCATTTTTCAATCAGGATCCTTCTAATCAGGGCAATATTTTGAAAGAGCCTGACACCGAATACAAAGATTGCGGCTAAATATAAGTCTACACCAAGATGTACACCTAGAAAAGCCAAACCTGCGGCTAAAATGATATTAAAGAAGAATCCTGTTACAAATACAACTTCATCATAAAGATTTTGCAAATGAGCCCGTATCCCCCCAAATAATGTATCAAAAGCAGCAAGCACGGCTATGGAGAGATAATTTGAATATTCATGGGGAATATCAAAATCCACCAAAAAACCAAGGGTGATTCCAATCAACAGACCAAAAACTGAAAGCCACATCACGATTCCCCCCCATCCATAATGGGCTCCATATGTTCCACGTTAATAGCATTTTGGTAAGCCGGCAATGTCAACTCGCCGGAAGGCACCTTAATCTGCACTTCAAAATTGTCTATAAAGAAATCATCCATAAGTTCGGAACCTTCAATGCGCTGCTTCAGTCTCTTTGGATTCACGGTTATTGCCTGCATTTCGACCGGGTAATGAACCAGAGGGTATCCGTCCATTTTCGGCTGCCCATTAATATCACGAATAACCGATGTTGATATATACCTTTGTCCTGAAATGGAAATTTCGTCAGCGCCATACCTATACATTTCATTAATGAGCCGAATGATCAATACTGGTGAAATATACTCGACCTTCTCACCAAGAAGGATATCGGCTTTGATAGGCTGTATAGATACGATTACCCCATTACCTCTTATTTCGGTCAAACCTGCGTCAGTCTTCAATTCGGTCAGGGTGTCACGCAAGACTTCTTCTTTACTCTCATTTTTCTTTGTTTCATAAGATGCTATTTTTCCCTCAAGCTTACTGATACCCTCTATTAATTCTGCCTGGGTCTGCTGTTCTTTCAATAAATCATTTTTCAGTTCCCACATATCCCTTGTATCGGATACGACAGGCTGATTCACCAAATTGAATTGAATAGCGAGCATGAAGCCAGCAATCAACGTTACCAAACTAAAAGAAAGCTTTTTTTTCATTTCCAGTTTCTCACCAATCTTTCATCGAATCCGGCGGTCACGATCACCCTCCAATAATTGGATCAAAAATGATATTCTTTTGCTTTTCCACTGTAAAGATAATATTCTCATTAACCAGCTGTTCCTTGATGCCACCCGGTAAATCCAGTGAAGCACCCAGGACTTCCGGGTCCCCTATCGCAGATATGATGAAGGGAGCAGGATGCTGATGGCCATCGATTGTAATCACAGGCCCATTACAGATTATGTATGAATCATGATTTAACCTTTGGCCGTTAATTGCAACAGCCTCTGCACCTGATATGTATAGTTCATTGACGACCTTGAAGACATGCTGTTCATGGACGAGGTAATTATTAACATTGGCTTCTGATTCCATATCTGTACCATCTTCAAGCGTCACCTGAAGGCCTGAGCCTTTCACTTTCACTTTTCCGAGAAACATTCGGTATTTTTCCGTTTCCTTTGCCAAATTGAAAAAAAGCTGCTTTTCCTGAGCTAGGTCTTTTTCTATTTGGGATACATTTTCTTGCTTCTGGAGGAGTTCCTTCTGAAGTTCCCGGTTCTGCTTCTCTTGTTCGATCAGCTGCTGCCTGAGCTCATATTCCTGGTCCCAGGCTTTGTCCTTCCCTGCACCTTCACCTTCTTTGGTCAGATTGTAAGAGAAGGCAATCATGAATCCGAGAACCACGCAAACCAGGGGTAAAACCACCCGGTTGCCATTAATTTTCCTCATTGGTGTCTTCCTTTTGTTCAGCGTCTTCATATGCTTTAAAATAAGAACCCACTTCCAGATCGATGACTCCCTTTACATTTGGATCCAGCTGRCTGACTATCGATGGATAGTGAATCATTTTCTCGTATAAAGTCCGGCTTGTCGCACTTACTTCAAACCCATCGTTCATGAACATGACGATATGGTATTCATCGGTTTTTGTAGGAGCGTAATGAATTTCCGAAATGGCATTCTGAATCTCGTCAGGAAGCTTGTCCAGCTCTTCTAAAAGCAACTTTAATGCTTTACCCTCTTTGAAACCAATTAAAACAGGGGCAAATACTGGAATTTCTCCTGTTGCTAACTCCTCTAAAACGGACCCGTTTTCCAAAATGGGTGCAAACTTTCCATTATTGGACAGATATGCCATCCTGTTATGTTCCGAAACCGTAATTTTAATGGAATTAGGAAATACCGGTGTCACCTTAACGCTTTTTATTTCTTGATTTTTTTTGATATTGGCTGCCGCTGTCCCTGTATCAACCTTCCAGATGCTTCGATCCTTCTTCACCTTACTCAATTTAATGATCTGTTTGGAAGTAATATAACGATTCCCCTCTACCTGCACGGATTTCACATAGCTCAACGGGGATAGGAAATATAGCACACAAGCAACAAGAATGAAGAAGAGGGACAGCAAAAGAACAAGTCGCCTGTTTGCTTTGCTTTTTCTTAATTGTTTTAATTTCGGGATGCGGTCCTCAATGGAAACGATTTTTCCCTTTTCCATCCCCTTCACCTCTTCCTGAAAAAATGGATGGTTCTTGACAGTGCGAAATCAAGACAAACTCAATATTATGTTCTTAACAAACTTTAAAGGTAACACATTATATCACAATATTTGGATATAATGAATCCCGTTATTTTCTTCCGATAATTTCCACTTCTGTTTCCATTTCAACTTCAAATTTATCATATACAGTATCCTTCACATGCTGTATCAAGGCTTGAACATCCGCTGCACTTCCATTACCTGTGTTAACGATGAAGTTCCCGTGCATCGGTGAAATCTGGGCTCCCCCAATAGAATGTCCCTTCAGGCCTGCATTCTCGACCAATTTACCAGCATGGTGTGGAAGTGGATTCCTAAATATGCTCCCGGCACATGGAAGATTATATGGCTGGGTATCTTTACGATAATTCTTGTTATTTTGCATTCTTTCAACGATTTCGGTTTTATCCCCCTCTGTCAATTGAAAAATTGCTTCCAGTACGATACCGGGTCTTTTCTTCTGAAGCAGAGAAGTTCGATAAGAAAACTCCATTTCCTCTTTCGAAAGCCAAGCCAGAGTTCCATCTTCAAAAAGAACATGTGCCTGCTTGAGTATTTCACTCATATCGGAACCATGTGCACCAGCGTTCATATAGACCGCTCCGCCGACGGAACCAGGAATCCCACTGGCAAATTCCAATCCTGCATATCCTTTTTTACTGATTTGTACGGAGAGGCTGACAAGTGATACCCCAGCTCCTGCTTTGATCTCCGTCCCATTTATCTCGAGATGATCAAGACCTCTACCCAATTTAAGCACGGCACCTTCAATTCCGCCATCACTGACCAGCAGGTTCGAGCCCCTGCCGATCACCCTCCACGGCATCCCATTTTCTTTGATGACCTGCATCGTTTTTTCTATATTTTCAATGGATGACGGCACGATGAATAAATCAGCCGGCCCCCCAATTTTCATAGTTGTATGATTTGCAAGCGGTTCCTGTTCAAGAACTTTGCCGATTTTCATTTCAGTTAATTGCTTTATCACATTATCCATGATAAACCTCCTTGTTGTTCCAAAATTCCAAGTTATAATTTTCATTTCCTCTTCCATGAGGTCACTTATATTACAAGATTAATAACGCCTTTTTAGCAGAAAAATGAACAGAAGCAAGCCCCAGTACGGCCTAACCCTCTTATACTATAGTCTAAACAAAGACGTATTGCCAATATTTATTGTGGATTCCCCAACATTCATACATGGTAATATTTAAGCGGCATTTCATTTATTTCTAATTTTCGGCAAGCCCACCCAAAAAATCGTTTTTCCTGGAAGGGTTTTCAACGTAAAAAAGGGAAGCCCTGCGTTCAACAGGACTTCCCTTTTGCCAAACCACATTTTTTTCTTATTTCAGAACCTCGAATATCGGCTAATATTCAGGAGCACCCCAATCGCCATCAACATGAGCGTCAGCGATGAACCGCCATAACTTAAGAGGGGCAAGGTGATCCCCGTAACCGGCATAAGTCCCGTTACCACCCCTATATTGATCATCACTTGAATGGCGACCATTGCAATGATTCCTACCGCTACAAGGCTCCCGTATAAATCAGGGGCACCAAGTGCGATCCGAATGCCCCGCCAAAGCATTAGCGCAAATAATAAAATGACAAGAGAGCCCCCGATGAAGCCAAGTTCCTCGGAGAGTATGGCAAAAATGAAATCAGTCTGCGGTTCGGGTAAATAGAAAAACTTTTGGCGGCTTTGCCCGAGTCCCAATCCGAACAACCCCCCTGGCCCGATTGCATAAAACGATTGAATCATCTGAAATCCACTGCCCAAAGGGTCTTCCCATGGATCCAGAAAAGACGTGATCCTTTTTATCCGGTAGGGCGCTGACAAAATCAGACCGATAAAACCTGCTACCCCAATTAGCCCCAAGCCGACAAAATGACTGATTCTTGCCCCGGAAATAAAAATCATGACAATGCACGTTCCAAMCATTACCGTTCCCGTTCCAAGGTCTGGCTGTAACATGATCAAACCAAATGCCAAAAACACTAAACCCAAGGATGGAAGCATCCCTTTTTTAAAGGAAGTGATCAGCTTTTGCCGTTCTGATAAAAACTTAGCTAAAAAAGCGATCATCGCCAGCTTCATGAACTCAGAGGGTTGGACCGAAAAAGCACCTACACCAATCCAGCTCCTCGAACCATTTCTCGCCATCCCTATACCTGGTACAAGCACAGCCAGTAACATAATGAAACAAATGATGATAAGGATTTTGGCCYATGTCCGCCACGTCCAGTAATCCACATTCATGATGAAAAACATGGCTATGACACCGACGCAGGCAAAAAGCAACTGCCTTTTAGCAAAATAAAACGAATCATCAAATTTATATGTTGCCCAAATGGCACTCGCGCTGTAAACCATGATTAATCCAACAGTCAAAAGACTTAAGGTGACGATAATGAGAATGAGATCAGGATTCGATTTTTTTAATGGCACGGACATCCACCTCTAGGAAGTTTTTAGCCTACGAATATAAACATCAGTGCTGATTGCTTGTCAGCACTTTAGTCAAAAAAAAAGCGATAACGGCTCATTATCGCTTTTTTTCATGGTGTCAACGTAGAAGCAGGTTCACTTCTCTCTGCGAAAGCTCTTACTTAAGTTTATGCACGGCCTCCATAAACATGTCTCCTCTTTGCTCAAAAGTTTTATATTGATCCCAGCTTGCACAAGCCGGGGAGAGAAGAATACAGTCGCCTTCATTTGATAATTCAAATGCAGCCGGTACGGCCTTTTCTACATTATCGACACGTTTTATATTCGCTATTCCTATTTCTTTGGCTACCCGTTCAATTTTTTCCGCCGTTTCGCCAAAAGTTATCACGGCTTTGACATTTTTCATCGCCGGTTTCAACTCATCAAATTCATTTCCGCGATCCAGACCGCCTGCCAATAAGATGACCGGTTCCGTAAAGGATGTTAACGCTTTGGATGCTGCAAGAATGTTCGTCGCTTTCGAGTCATTATAAAATTTACGGTTATCGATCGTTGCCACGAACTGCAGACGGTGCTCCACACCATAAAATGTTTTCAATACAGTCTGAATGGCTTCATTAGCTACACCCTTAAGCTTGGCCGCTGAGATGGCGGCGAGTACATTTTCCAAATTATGCTTCCCGGGAAGGGCTATCTCTGAAACTTCAATGATTTTTCCCCCTCGGAAACAGGCGGCACCATCTTCCACATAGGCTCCATTCTCATGTTTCACTTCAGCTGAAAAAGGTACAAGTTGAGCCTTGGTCTCTTTCGCCATGGATAAAACAAGATCTTGATCTGCATTATAAATCATGAAATCTGTTGCTATTTGATTTTTCGTGATGGCAGCTTTTGCTTCGACATATTCCTGTTTGGAACTGTGATAATCCAAATGTGCATCATACAAATTTGTCACGATTGAGATTTCAGGACGAAATTCGTCTATTCCCATTAACTGAAACGATGATAATTCTATGACGATCGAGTCATCTGGTTTTGCATGTTCAGCAACACCAGAAGCCACTGTCCCGATATTACCGGCAATCAGCGGGGATTTTTCACCGGACTTCAACATTTCGTATATCAATGTTGTCGTGGTCGTTTTCCCATTTGTACCAGTGATTCCTATGAAAGGTGCTTCACTTATCTGGTAGGCCAGTTCAACTTCCGTGATAACAGGAATCCCTTTTTCCAATGCCCCTTTTACGATAGGGTTCCGATAGGGGATTCCCGGATTTTTCACGATCAGCTCGAACCCCTCATCCAGAAGCTCGATTGGATGACTGCCGCAGATGACTTTGATTCCCTGTTCAAGAAGTCCTTGAGCCTCAGGATTTTCCGATAATGGCTTCATGTCATTAACCGTCACGAAAGCACCTAATTTATGTAGAAGCGAAGCTGCCATCACTCCGCTTTTTGCCAAACCCAATACTAATATCTTTTTCTCTGAATACTTTGCAGTCTCTTTCACTTATATCCACACCTCTAAATAGATTCCGAGTACCGCACACAGCAGCCCCACTGTCCAGAAAGTGACGACGACACGCCATTCCGACCAGCCGGAAAGCTCATAATGGTGGTGAAGCGGACTCATTTTAAATATACGTTTACCAGTCGTTTTAAAAGATCCTACCTGAAGGATGACCGAGAGCGTTTCAATGACGAAGACTCCGCCAATGATTACCAGGAGGATTTCAAGCTTCGTTAACAAGGCGATGGTTGCGATCGCTCCCCCAAGGGCCAAGGAGCCCGTATCCCCCATGAAAACCTTTGCCGGGTGTGCATTGAATACCAAAAATCCGAGTACTGCACCGACAACCGCCACCGAAAAAATGGCGACATCATATTGTGACTGACTCCAGGCCAAAATGGCAAAAGCACCAAAGGCAATGGCTGATGTCCCTGAGACAAGTCCATCAAGCCCATCCGTCAAATTGACGGCATTCGAAAAGCCTACCAGCCAGAATATAACGATGAACAGATAAAACCAGCCAAAATCAAAAGCAAAGTCAGTGCCTGGAATCGTCAATTCAGGATTAAAACGGTCTGTCTGCTTGAAGACGAAGTAAAAGATGACCGAAATCACAATTTGTCCAAGCAGTTTTTGCTTGGAAGTCAGTCCCAGGTTACGCTTCATGACCACTTTGATGAAATCATCAAGGAAACCTAATAAACCAAAACCTAAAGTAACGAATAATAATAAATACGTTTCGGTTGAAGGTGCCGAAAATTTCAAAGTCATGACTAGTGTAGCGATGGTAACAGATAATAATATGACCAAACCGCCCATGGTGGGTGTTCCCGTTTTTTTCAAATGCGATTGCGGGCCTTCTTCCCTAATACTTTGCCCGAATTTCAATCTTCTTAAAAACGGGATGAAAATCGGCGAAAGAAGAACGGTTACTAAAAACGCCACCAAAATCGTATAAAAAATCACTTGTTCCAACATTCCTTATTCCCTCATTCCTAACACAATTCAAATATTAAATTCTGCTTGATGTCTTTTCCTATTTTGTTGCAGTGCAATTTCAGCATTGGTTCAAACTGAACCCAAACGACTTTGAATCGCCTTTTCCGCTTCCTCACGGTCATCGAAGTGAAGCACTTCGTCACCGACCAATTGATAGGTTTCATGACCTTTTCCAGCAATTAATATAACGTCGCCCTCTTCCGCCTTGGAAACTGCGTAAGCTATCGCCTGCCTGCGGTCTTCAATAACCGTATATTCTTTGCCTGCTACACCAGCTTCCATATCCCGGAGGATCTGGGCAGCATTTTCACTGCGTGGATTATCCGAAGTGAAGATCGGGTCAGTCGCCAAGCTGCATGCAATTTGCGCCATGATTGGACGCTTTGTCTTGTCTCGGTCCCCGCCGCAGCCCACTATCACGTAAATTTTCTTTCTAGCAAACTCACCAACAGTCTTCAGAACATTTTCCAAACTGTCCGGAGTATGGGCATAGTCAACAATGACCGGGAAGTCCTGATTCGCTGAAATGAGCTCAAAACGGCCTGCAACACCTTTTATATCCTCGATGGATCTAATTGTCTCATCCAGATCGTTACCGGCGCACAAAGCAGCAGAGATGGCAGAGAGTACATTATAAACACTGAATTTACCAATTAGCTTCAGCTGAATGTATCGCTCTTCTTTACCTGCTGTCAAGGTGAACGATGTGCCATTTGCATCAATTTTTATATCTTTGGCCCTGATATCCGCTTCATTGTCTATGCCGTATGTAACGACTGTAGCGGCAGTCGCCTTAATGAAATCGGCAGTTGCCTCATCATCAGCATTAAGCACAGCATATTTAGGGCGATTTTCTATGTAAGCATTACCAAGCTGTGAGAAAAATAAGGATTTTGCCTGCCGGTATCTGTCCATGGTTTTATGAAAATCCAAATGATCCTGTGTGAGATTCGTAAAGACGGCAATATCATAATCACAGCCATGTACGCGCCCAAGCTCAAGTGCATGCGATGAAACCTCCATAATGGCCGTGGAGACGGTTGCTTCGGCCATTTCATGAAAAGCCTTCTGCAGTGTAACGCTATCTGGCGTCGTATTCTTGGTTTCATATACCGTATCGGCGATTTTTGTATACATCGTGCCAATCAAGCCGGTTTTTTCATGTCGATCCTCGAAAATCTTTTCCAATAAGTGACTGGTCGTCGTCTTTCCATTCGTTCCTGTAATTCCGATCAAGCGCATCTTTTGAGTCGGATGGCCATAAAATGCATCGGCAAGAACCGCCATCGCCCTGCTCGAATCCCTGACTACGATCACGGGAACATCGAGGTCAAGCGGCCTTTCGGCAATGACTGCTGCAGCTCCATGCTCTACAGCAAGTTGGGCAAAATCATGACCATCGACTGTATAACCTTTTATACAAACAAATAAACTTCCGTCTATGACTTTACGGTTATCATTTTCAATGGAGGTGATTTCAGGATTTTCTCCTTCATACGTAAATAAGGAGTGTAAATAAGATAGTAATTTGTGAAGCTTCATTTTTCCATCCCTCTCAACTTAATTTGAGGATTCATTATATGTGATTAGCCTTGGCTTGTCGAGAAACCAATTTCAATTATACGGGGTTATCCCGACTCCGTAAACAAAGCGGCTGATGAATCTTCAGCCGCTTTAACTATTCATATATTATATTATACTTATTCTGTATTTTCGCCAAGATAAATTCTTATTGTAGAGCCTTGTTTTACTTTAACACCTGGATCTGGGGCTTGATTTATGACTTTATCCCCATTTCCGGCAATATCAAGCTTAAGGTCGATGAGCTGGGTTTGCAACTCTTTTTTGCTGAGACCCACGACGTCTGGTACCTCGACCATGACGGGATCCGTCCAGACCGTCTCCTTCTCAATCTGGTTTTTCCTTGGCTTGACGCCCATGGCCCTAAGTGAATCCTCCATGATATTCCCAACGATCGGTGCGGCAACGACCCCACCGAATTGTACCGTTCCTTTCGGATTATCCACAGCTATATAAACGACGATTTGCGGATCATCCGCTGGAGCGACACCAATGAATGAGAGAATATAATTATTTTCAAGGTATCTGCCATTTTCAGCTTTTTGGGCTGTACCCGTTTTCCCGCCGACGCGGTACGACTCCACGAATGCTCCTTTACCGCTTCCTTGGGCGACAACGGATTCAAGCGCTTCCCGGACTTTCTTCGAGGTTGCTTCTGAAATCACCTTTTTCTTCGCCTGAGGGGTCTTTCGCATCAGCACTTCCCCATTTTTTGGATTCACGAGTTCCTTCGCGATATATGGTGTATACAAAGTCCCGCCATTCACGGCTGCCGATACCGCTGTCACCTGCTGAATGGGCGTTACGGCTACACCTTGTCCAAACGCAGTAGTTGCCTGCTCTACCGGACCCACTCGATCCATGTTGAACATGATTCCTTTTCCTTCTCCTGTTAAATCAATTCCCGTCTTTTGCCCAAAACCGAAATCATTTATATATTTAAACAGCTTGTCTTTACCAAGCCGGTTCCCTAATTCTACAAAACCCGGGTTACATGAGTTCTCGACCACTTCAAGAAAAGTTTGATCCCCATGCCCTCCGCTTTTCCAGCAATGCAGCGTTGATCCTGACACTTCCACATGTCCGGAATCATAAAAATGTTCCTTTTGTAAGTCGACCTTCCCTTCCTCAAGCGCCGCAGCAAGCGTGATGATCTTAAAAGTCGATCCTGGTTCATATATACTCCAAACTGGTAAATTACGATTATACACTTCCGAGGGAACATTTTGAAAATTGGCAGGGTCGAAGGTTGGCCTGCTGGACATTGCCAATATTTCCCCAGTGTTCGGGTCCATTGCAATGGCAATTATACCATCGGGATCATATGTCGCCTCCGCATTATCGAGCTCCCTCTCCACTATTGTCTGGATTTTGCTATCGATGGTCAGCTTCAAATTATCTCCATCAACAGGGGGCTTATAGTCATCGGCCATATTCTCAAGCCTTTTCCCTTTCGCATCGGAGTAAAATTTAACGAATCCTTTTTCCCCGCTTAGTTCCTTATCATAAGACAATTCAATACCCATCAACCCTTGATTGTCAGAGCCTGTAAAGCCAAGAACATGTGAAAGGTATTCACCAAATGGGTAATGGCGCTTTGAATCTTCAGCGATGTATACGCCCTTTATCCCTAATGCTTTAATTTCCTTCGCCTTTTCGTGAGATATCTTTCTGCCTTCCGGAATTCTGACGCTCATCGCCTGTTTCGTTAACCATTGATAAGCCTTTTCCTTTGTCATATCCAATATTGAAGCAAGCTGTTCCGCCGTCTCCCCAGGATTCTCAATCTGTCTAGGGATGACATAGACTGTTGGCGCAGATATATTCGTTGCCAGCTCGACACCATTCCGATCCAGGATTTCTCCTCGTTTGGCTTCAAAAGGAATATTCCTGCTCCAGGAATCTTTAGCCAGCCCCGTCAACTTATCCCCTAGATAAAACTGTACAATTCCCAATCGGATATCAATGATAAAAAAAACTACGATACCGATCGCCAATGCGATTGCCAGCCGTTTTCGGACAGTAACATTCGAAACACGCAAAAACAGGCACCTCCATTTCATACATGCTTCAATATATGCTTGTCTACTCGATGCTAGACTAGAAACTTTGAAAGAAACAAAGAGGGAATCCATTTGGATCCCCTCTTTATCTTCACTCTGTTTTCTCTTTTGTCGGTATATCTTCACCAGCCCCATCAGGCTGGGATAATTCAATATTGAAGGTTTCCCCTTCATTTACCTTTTTCCCGGCCTTAAGACTCTGTTTACTCACGTATCCAGTACCTTCGGTTTTCAGATCCAGTTTTGCAACCTTAGCCAATTTCATGACATCGCGCAAGGACCATCCCTTCATGTCAGGAACTTTCATTTCGCCTTCCGTCCTGAGGATTATCTTTTCACCTTGTAAGAGTACACTCCCCGCTTTCGGGGATTGGTCGAGCACTTTACGTCCAYTTCCGATCATACTTACATCATAACCAAGTTCCTTCAGTTCTGTAACAGCTGAACTCTCGGTTTGATTCGTATAGTCTTTGATTTTATTTGCTTTTTGTTTTTTAACTTCAGAAGGTTTTATGTTTAGATATTGCAGGCTATTTTGCATGACAGGATTAAATATCTCTGACAATGGATCAGCCCCAACATAAGATACACCTAACTTGGGCTGCTTGACCGCCACATACATGACCAACTGCGGATCATCTTTTGGAGCCATTCCTAAAAAGGAGAACACATAGTTATTTTTCCCTTCTAAATATCTACCTGTCGGACCCGCAATTTGTGCAGTACCGGTTTTCCCCGCTACTTGATATCCATCAATGGCATATTTTTTCCCTGTTCCTTTTTTCGCGGAAATTACCGTTTCCAAATAATCACGTACTTGTTTTGCAGTTTCTTCCGAAATCGGTTGCCCTGTCACTTTCGGCTTGGTCGTTTTCAAAATTTTTCCGGTATCCTGATCGGAAATGCTTTTTATCACGTACGGCCGCATCATTTTTCCGTCATTGGCTATTGCGGATGCAGCTTGGATTTGTTGAATCGGTGTAACGGTCGAACCCTGTCCAAAGGAGGTAGTCACTTTTTCAAGCTTATACTTGTATTGAATTTTACCGGTTATCTCGTTTGGCAGGTCAATTCCCGTTTTTTTATCAAATCCGAACTTAGTCAAATACTCACGGAACGTATCGGCTCCTATTTTATCCATTGCAAGTGTGGCAAAAGCGACGTTCGAGGAACGTTGAACCCCTTCCAGAAAGGTCATGCTCTTTCCTCTTTCGATTCCGCTATGATCCCCGATTTTACCCGATCCGGCTTTGTAGGTTCCTGCAACAAAGCTTTCATTCGGATTAAAGACCCCTTCCTCAACAGCCGCGGCAAGGGTGAATGTTTTCATGGTTGAACCCGGTTCGAAGGTTTCTTCAATTGCCAGGTTACGCCATGTATCCGTTAGCCCGACTTTCGTTGTCGGATGGAAGGTGGGCCTTTGCCCCATCGCCACAATCTCCCCCGTTTTGGGATTGGAGACAATCGCTATGATTTGTTCGGGATCATATTTTTCCTGCACTTTGCTCATCGAGTCTTCCAAGAATGTTTGTATTTTCTTGTCGATCGTAAGCATGACATCATTGCCATTATCAGGTGCAACGACCTTTTCCTTCTTATCCGGTAAGAGGAAACCCCATGAGTCACTGTCATATGTCAGCTTCCCATCCGTTTCCTGCAATTCTTTATTGAGGTACCTTTCGATGCCGAACTTACCAGCCATTTCTCCCGTTTCTTCATCCTTTTCTACATAGCCAATCAGATGGGAGGCGAAAATCCCATTCGGATAAAAACGTTTATTCGTCCTTCCGAATGTAATTCCCGGCAGTTCCAAATTTTCTATTTTCTGCTTGACGACCTGAGTCAAATCCTTGCCGGCACTGCCAAACTCCACTTGGTATGCCCCTTTTTTCGTAAGTCTTTCATAGATGTCCTGTTCATCCATGTCGATATATTTAGCAAGCTCATTCGCGGTCTTCTCCGGATCCTTGACATGCTCCGGTTCCTTTTCAC
>NZ_JBFUIQ010000069.1:0-21943 GCF_056401795.1 Peribacillus sp. P4_D6 | reverse complement strand
TATTACTACACAGTCGGAACAATTTCCGCTGTGTAGTTGCAACGCAGAATGAGTTCAATCAATTCCATATGATCGACCATTAATTTGATAACTAAGGAGCATTTATTCAATCATGAGTATTTATCAGCATTTCAGGCCGGAGGAAAAAGATTTTATCGACCAGGCCATGAATTGGATTGATCAGGTTAAACATTCCTACGCTCCGAAACTATCTGATTTTCTTGATCCGCGTCAGCAGGAAATCCTTACTTCCCTAATAGGGAATGATCCGGAAGCGAAACTGCAATTCAATGGCGGGAGCGATTTCGTAGAGCGAAAACGTGTGCTCATTTACCCTGATTATTACTCTCCTGAACCATCTGATTTCAATATCTCCTTATACGATATCTCCTATCCAAAAAAATTTGTAACGCTTGAACATAGGCAAATACTTGGAACCTTGATGTCACTAGGGGTAAAACGTGAAAAATTTGGTGATATAATAGTGACGGAAGAGGATATTCAATTTATAGCTGCCGAAGAGATGGATTCATATCTCACTGGAAATCTGGAGAAAATAGGTAATGCTTCCGTTTCCATCAAACGGCTTCCAATCGGGAATATCGTTCAAGTTAAGGAAAAATGGGAAGAGCAAGTAACCACCGTCAGTTCTCTTAGGCTTGACAGTGTACTATCGGCCGTCCTGAATTTGTCCCGTCAAAAAACACAGTCCTTGATAACGTCAGGAAAAGTAAAGGTGAATTTCAAGCAAACGGAAAACGTCTCGGAAGAATGCCGTGAGGGTGACACACTTTCCATCAGAGGTTTTGGCAGATGTAAAATAGCTTCAATCGATGGGAAAACCAAGAAGGATAAGTGGAGAATCTCGTTAGGCAGACAAAAATAATTCAAGAAAAAGCAGGAATCATAAATTTATTGTCGAATATAGAGTTTTAACATACTAGAGTAGAAACCGTTCTGGAGGTGCCGTAATGCCCTTAACCCCGATAGATATACATAACAAGGAATTTAACAAAGTATTTCGAGGGTATGATGAAGATGAAGTAAATGAATTTCTCGACCAGGTCATTAAAGATTATGAACTGATTTTGAGGGAGAAGAAGGAACTTGAAGATAAACTGAACGAGACTTTTGATCGTTTGGGACATTTTACGACAATTGAGGGTACACTTAACAAGTCGATTATTGTCGCACAGGAAGCAGCCGAAGAATTAAGGCGCAATGCCCAAAAAGAAGCGAAACTGATCATAAAGGAAGCAGAGAAAAATGCTGACAGGATCGTAAATGAGTCACTTGTGAAAGCAAGGAAAATAGCGATGGATATTGAAGATTTGAAAAAGCAATCCAAAGTATTCCGGACACGTTTCAAAATGCTTGTCGGTGCACAGCTGGATTTGCTGGACAATGACGATTGGGATCATCTTCTGGATTATGAAGTGGATGCGACTGAAATAGAATTAAATGAGAGAGTGGAAGAGGAAATTTAAACGATTCCTTGACTTTGAACACTTTTTTCGCATATAATTTTTTAACAATACAATTCATTATGAAATTAGACGATGACAGGGAAAGTAAATTCTTCACACACTTATTTTTAGCGAACCGGGGATGGTGAAAGCCCGGAATAAGCGAAGAATTGAAGATCACCCTTGAGTTCTGAGTTGAACCTGCTTTTGCAGTAAGTAAATGAAGCGTTTCATTCACGTTACGAATGCTCGAGAGGTTGGATTCACTTTTGTGAATCTTTCTAGCCAGGGTGGTACCGCGGGAAGCAAAGCTTTCTCGTCCCTTTTTTAGGGATGAGAGGGCTTTTTATTTTGGCCGGATATCAAGTCATCGGTTCGAATGAATTTTTTTAAAAGACGGATGGAGGATTTTATGATGGAATACAAAGATACCTTATTGATGCCTAAAACTGAATTTCCAATGCGGGGGAATTTGCCGAAGCGTGAACCGGAAATCCAAGAAAAATGGAAAGAAATGAACATCTATAAAAAAGTGCAAGAACAAACGGAAGGACGTCCTTTATTCATTTTGCATGATGGACCTCCATATGCCAACGGCGATATCCACATGGGCCATGCAATGAATAAGGTTTTAAAGGATTTCATTGTCCGATTTAAATCGATGAGCGGTTTTCAAGCACCGTATGTGCCTGGCTGGGATACACATGGGCTTCCAATCGAAACGGCATTGACGAAAAAAGGCGTGAAACGGAAAGAAATGAGCGTTGCCGAATTCAGAAAGCTTTGTGAAGAGTATGCTTATGGCCAGATTGACAATCAACGGGAGCAGTTTAAGAGAATAGGGGTCCGTGGTGATTGGGAAAATCCTTATATCACATTGAAGCCTGAATATGAAGCACAGCAAATCAAGGTATTCGGTGAAATGGCGAAAAAAGGCTACATTTATAAAGGGAAAAAACCTGTTTACTGGTCTCCTTCAAGTGAATCGGCGCTAGCCGAAGCTGAAATTGAATATCAAGACAAACGCTCTGCGTCGATCTATGTTGCTTTTGAAGTTACAGATGGCAAAGGTGTGATCGATGAAGGCGTCAAGATCATCATCTGGACGACGACTCCATGGACGATTCCAGCTAATCTTGGTATCTCATTGCATCCGCAATTAAATTATGTAGTAGTGGCTGTCGAAAATGAAAAATTCTTAATTGCTGAGGCACTGCTTGAATCGGTTACGGAAACATTAGGCTGGGAAAACCCGTCCATCCAAAAAACAGTAAAAGGGAGCGAGTTGGACCGTGCTGTTGCCAAACACCCTCTTTATGACCGTGAATCTTTAGTGATGTTAGGTGAGCACGTAACGACTGAAGCTGGAACGGGTTGTGTTCACACTGCGCCAGGCCATGGTGAAGACGACTTTATCATTGGGCAAAAATATGGCTTGGACGTACTTTGTCCTGTAGATGAAAAAGGGGTCATGACGGAAGAAGCAGGGGAATTTGCCGGATTATTTTATGATCAAGCGAATAAACCGATTACCGAAAAATTAACTGAAGCAGGCGCGTTATTGAACTTGACGTTCATCACACACTCTTATCCACATGACTGGCGGACGAAGAAGCCAACGATCTTCCGTGCAACAGCACAATGGTTCGCGTCAATCAAGGACTTCCGCAATGAACTTCTGGAAGCGATTGAAGAAACGAAATGGGTTCCTGCTTGGGGCGAAACGCGTCTATTCAATATGGTCCGTGACCGTGGGGATTGGTGTATTTCCCGCCAACGCGCTTGGGGCGTACCAATTCCAGTGTTTTATGCAGAAAATGGCGAGCCGATCATTACGGATGAAACCATCGACCATATTTCAAACCTATTCCGCGAACACGRTTCAAACATCTGGTTTGAGCGTGAAGCGAAAGATCTTCTGCCTGAAGGCTATGCAYATGAAGGCAGCCCGAATGGTATCTTCACGAAAGAAACGGATATCATGGACGTATGGTTCGATTCCGGTTCTTCTCATCAAGCGGTACTTGAAGAAAGAGACGACTTGCAACGCCCTGCTGACCTTTATTTAGAAGGGTCCGATCAATATCGCGGCTGGTTTAACTCATCACTTTCAACAAGCGTTGCCGTTACAGGCAAAGCACCATATAAAGGTGTACTTAGCCACGGGTTCGCATTGGATGGCGAAGGCCGTAAAATGAGTAAGTCGATTGGGAACGTCGTACTGCCATCCAAGGTCATGAATCAACTTGGTGCAGATATCTTACGTCTTTGGGTAGCTTCGGTGGATTACCAATCGGATGTCAGGGTTTCCGATCCTATTTTAAAACAAGTTTCGGAAGTTTACCGCAAGATCCGTAATACATTCCGCTTCCTGTTAGGGAACTTGGATGGATTCAATCCTAAGACCGATAAAGTGGCTGTTCAAGAATTGCCTGAAGTCGATCGATTCATGCTGGTTAAATTAAATAAGCTGATCAAACAGTCGAAGCTAAGTTATGAAAATTATGAGTTTGCTACCATTTATAATATGGTCAATAATTTCTGTACACAGGATTTAAGTTCGTTCTACCTTGATTATGCAAAAGACATTCTTTATTGTGAAGCACCAAATGGGAAAGAGCGTATGGCCATTCAAACGGTCCTTTACGAATCATTGGTCAGCTTGACCAAATTGGTATCACCGATCCTCTCTCATACAGCTGATGAAGTATGGGCGTTCATTCCGGGTGTAACGGAAGAAAGCGTACAGTTGACATTGATGCCTGAAGAAATTTCCATTGAAGATGCTGAAGTCATTGAAGCAAAATGGACGGCGTTCATGGATGTCCGGGATAATGTTCTGAAAGCATTGGAAGAAGCCCGGAACCAGAAGGTCATCGGAAAATCACTGAATGCTAAAGTGACGGTATATGTTAATGAAGAAACGAAAAATCTGCTTGATGGCATCAAGGAAAGCTTTGAACAGCTATTCATCGTATCCGAATTTGAAATCGCTGGAGATGTGGCAAGTGCCCCAGCCGAAGCGGTTAAACTTGAGGATATAGCGATCCTTGTTACAAAAGCAGAAGGTGAAACGTGTGAACGTTGCTGGAATGTTTCGAAGGAAGTAGGTCAAGTGGAGGATCATCCAACACTTTGCCCGCGTTGTGCTACAGTTGTGAAAGAACATTACGTGAATCAATAATTCCTGCAAAAATGCCGGTCCCTATATGAAGGGCCGGCTTTTTTGTGTGAATGAAAGCTAAAACCCCAATCGTAGAATTTTGCCTTTATCCAATCTTCCCGATATCCTTAAGGAGCAGTTAGCAGACTTCTGTTTTTCGGATTAGTCATTATTTCTAGTTTATGCTACAATTCAAAAGTGAAGATTTGATTAGTTTGGGGGAAAAAATGTGTTTTATTATTTGATTGCCCTTTTGGTCATAGCTCTCGATCAGCTGACAAAATGGATGATTGTGAAAAAAATGGAGTACGGAGAAAGCATTGAAATTATTGAAAACCTTCTATATATCACCTCGCATCGTAATCGTGGGGCAGCATGGGGAATTCTACAAGGTCAAATGTGGTTTTTCTACATCATCACCATCGCTGTCATCATTGGACTTGTCTATTATATTCAGAAAATGGCGAAGGAAAGCATTTTACTTGGAGTTGCACTTGGTCTCATGCTAGGCGGTGCGATTGGTAATTTCATCGATCGTGTTGCTCGTCAGGAAGTAGTGGATTTCGTTCATACCTATATTTTCAGCTACAGTTTCCCGGTATTTAATGTTGCTGATGCTGCGCTTTCAATTGGTGTCGGACTGCTCGTGATTCATATGTTTTTAGAAGAAAAAAACGCTAAGGAGAAAGATAATGGATAAAAGGTTATACAGCATCGATGAAACACTAAAAGGAGTTAGGATTGATAAGGCCCTTTCCACTTTGAATGAGGAATGGTCTCGCACTCAGGTCCAGCAATGGATCAAGGAAGATCATGTTTTGGTAAATGGCGCGGTTATTAAAACGAATTACAAAGCAGTTCCTGGCGATACAATCGAAGTGACGATTCCAGAACTTGAGGAATTGGATGCGGTAGCAGAGGAAATGGATTTGGATATCTATTATGAAGATGCAGATGTACTCGTGGTTAATAAACCGAGCGGTATGGTCGTCCATCCGGCACCGGGACATGTATCTGGCACGCTTGTAAATGGATTGATGGCTCACTGCAAGGATCTTTCTGGAATCAACGGTGTCATGCGTCCTGGAATCGTCCATCGGATCGACAAAGATACATCAGGTCTATTGATGGTTGCCAAAAATGATATGGCACATGAGAAACTGGTACAGCAGCTCGTTGACAAAACGGTTACCCGTAAGTATCAAGCTGTAGTTCATGGTGTGATCCCTCATGATTTCGGAACGATCGATGCACCGATCGGCCGCGATAAAAAAGATCGCCAAAGCATGACTGTCACAGATTCGAATGCCAAAAATGCCGTCACGCATTTCCGTGTCATCGAACGCTTCAAAGATTTCACTTTGGTGGAATGCCAGCTTGAAACGGGAAGGACACATCAAATCCGTGTTCATATGAAATACATTGGCTTCCCACTGGCGGGAGATCCGAAATATGGTCCGAAAAAGACCCTGAAATTGGATGGACAAGCGTTGCACGCCGGTCTTCTAGGTTTCATTCATCCACGTACTAATGAGTATATGGAATTCGAAGCTCCGATTCCGGAGGAGTTTGAAAATCTAATTAATCAATTACGTAGAAGTAAGGATTGACACATTCACTTTTTTGATATATTATAATAACAACTTAATAAGAACCTTTAACACAGTTCAGAGAGACTGAGAAGGAAACGGATACGCAAAGTGGGATAATTATGCCCCCGGCGGTAAAATCCTCATGCCTTCTTGGCATGAGGATTTTTTTGTTGAAATGGACTTATCAGAAAAAAGAATCGGGGTGGCCGACGTGTTGAATGAGAAAGCCATAGTACTTGATGAGCAGGCCATTAGCAGAGCCTTGACGAGGATTGCCCATGAAATCATTGAGAAAAATAAGGGGATTGAGGATTGCGTCTTAATCGGGATACGTACACGCGGGATTTTCCTCGCTGACCGACTTGCGAAGCGCATCAATCAAATAGAAGGCAAGGAAATAGAGCTGGGTGAACTGGATATTACGCTTTATCGCGACGACCTTTCGAAAAAGAGCAATGATGGGGAACCCATCGTAAAAGGCTCTGACATTCCGGTCAATATCACTGACAAGAAAGTGATTTTAGTGGATGATGTTCTTTTCACAGGCAGAACCGTTAGAGCCGCAATGGATGCTCTGGTGGATTTGGGAAGACCTTCGCAGATCCAGCTTGCCGTATTAGTGGATAGGGGACATAGGGAATTGCCGATTCGCGCGGATTTCGTCGGTAAAAACGTTCCGACTTCACAATCTGAAAAAATTACAGTTACTTTAACAGAAGTAGATCAAGTAGATCAAGTTACTATATTAGAAAACTAAACACCATGAAAATTTCATATTACCCTTTTAAAGACAGTCCAGAGAGGCTGGCAAAGGGGAGTCAATCGGAAGAGCTGTGCCCTATGTATAGGCATTTACCTTCTGAGAAACCCTCTTTGTATATAGCAAAGAGGGTTTTTACAGTTTTGATGGAATTTTCATGAGGGGGATACGGAAATGGAAGAAACGAAAAGGGACATCGTACTGGATGTCGAGGACGTGCCAAAGGCTGGACAGTGGATTACGTTAAGCATCCAGCATTTGTTCGCCATGTTCGGTGCAACGGTGCTGGTGCCATTCCTGGTAGGTTTAAGCCCGGCGGTAGCACTGGTATCAAGCGGGTTGGGAACACTTTCATACTTACTGATAACGAAAGGTCAGATACCAGCTTATCTCGGTTCATCTTTCGCTTTCATTACGCCAATCATCGCGGCTAAGGCTTTGGGAGGTCCGGAAGCGGCCATGATCGGTTGTTTTGCGGCAGGGTTCATATATGGGATTGTAGCTTTGATCATCCAGAAAGTCGGTTTGCGCTGGTTAATGAATATACTTCCTCCGGTTGTGGTGGGACCGGTGATTATCGTAATCGGATTAAGCCTTGCCGGAACGGCAGTGGACATGGCAATGTATGATCCGCAAGATAAATACAGCGTCACTTATATAATTATAGCGCTGATCACTTTAGCGGTAACCATCATCTGCAACGTGTTCTTTAAGGGATTCATTAACTTGATCCCCATTTTAATGGGAATCATAGTGGGCTACGGCTGTTCGGCTGTAGCAGGAATAATAGATTATGAACCGATCAAGGCAGCAAAATGGTGGGAAATGCCTGAATTCATGTTTCCGTATGTAACATATACACCTACCTTCTCATGGGAAGTCATTGCCATCATGGTACCGGTTGCCATCGTAACTTTATCAGAACATATCGGACATCAAATGGTACTGAGCAAAGTAGTCGGCAGAAACTTTTTGGAAAAGCCAGGTTTGCATCGCTCGATTTTAGGAGACGGCGCAGGAATCATGATTGGGTCCTTCATCGGTGGGCCGCCGCTGACTTCGTATGGTGAAAATATTGGGGTCTTGACCATGACGAAGGCGTACAGTGTCTATATCATCGGAGGGGCAGCATTGACTGCAATCATCTTTGGCTTTAACGGTAAGATTTCAGCAGTCATCAGCTCGATACCTACAGCTGTGATGGGCGGCATTTCCATCTTGCTCTTCGGTATCATCGCCTCAAGTGGATTGAGGATGCTGATTGATAATAAGGTCGACTTTGACAAAAAAAGAAACTTGATGATAGCTTCAGTCATCCTGGTGTTAGGAATCGGAGGAGCGTTCGTACAACTATCGGAAACGGTATCGCTTTCCGGAATGGCACTTTCAGCCATCGTCGGAATCCTTCTTAACTTGATTCTTCCTGACCGGGAAAAAATATCCGGAGATATATTTGGAAAATAAGATATTGCATCAAAACAATAGATCACCTTTTAAAAGAAGTCCAGAGAGGCTTAAAAGGGTGTTGCTGTAAAGATGAGAGAACGGGGAAAAGTGTAAACCAATCCGTGTCCTCACAATCTTTATGACCTACACCCTGTCCTTAATGGCGGGGTGTTTTTTATGCCCCGCATCACAAATGTGAGAGGAGCAGGATCGATGAAAAAATTATTGACCATGAATGAATTGACAATAAGTGAAATTGAAAGGATTTTACATGAGGCAGAGTGTTTTGCCAACGGAGCCAGCTGGATTCCAAAGCAGCTGACCACAGTTGCCAATCTCTTCTTTGAACCAAGTACACGTACAAAATCAAGCTTTGAAATGGCTGAAAGAAAATTGGGACTTGAGGTCATTCCTTTTGATGCGGGTACATCATCCGTGTTAAAAGGCGAAACCTTATATGACACAGTTAAAACGTTAGAAGCGATAGGTGTAAATGCCTTGATCATCCGTCATGAACAGGATAATTATTTTGACGAATTGAATGAGAAGATCGGGATTCCAATAATTAATGCAGGGGATGGCTGCGGAAATCACCCAACCCAATCATTACTGGACTTATTGACGATTAAACAAGAGTTTAAAAGTTTCAAAGATCTTAAGATTGCGATAATCGGTGATGTAAGGCATAGTCGGGTTGCGAAATCGAATGCAGAAGCACTGACTCGTTTAGGAGCGAATGTCGTATTTTCGGGCCCGCCTGAATGGTTTGACAGATCAAACAGTTTAGGAAGATATGAAGACATCGATCATGCGGTAGCTACATCGGATGTGGTCATGCTGCTTAGAATACAGCATGAAAGGCATATTGATAAATACGATCAGGCAAATGGAGATTACCTGGAAAAATTCGGCCTGACCAAACAACGTGAAAAAAATATGAAACCGGATGCGATCATCATGCATCCTGCACCAATAAACCGCGGTGTTGAAATAGACAGTGATTTAGTCGAATGCAGCCGCTCGAGAATTTTTAAACAAATGGAAAATGGCGTATTCATTAGAATGGCCGTATTAAAAAATGTGCTTGAACAAACCGAAGGGGGAAACATCCATGAAAACAGTAATCAAAAATGGAGTATTGCTAGATAATCAAAACTCATTCAAAAAAGCGGACATTGAGATAGAAGGCAAGGTCATCACAAAGATCGGCGAGAACTTGGAGACGGAAAATTGTAATGTAGTTGACGCTGGAGGATTACTGATTACACCCGGGCTTGTTGACCTGCATGTCCATTTACGCGAACCGGGCGGCGAACATAAGGAAACAATCGCAAGCGGGACGCTTGCAGCGGCAAGAGGCGGTTTCACTACGGTAGCGGCGATGCCTAATACAAGGCCAGTTCCTGATACAGTGGAGAACCTAGAAGCGCTTAACAGGAAAATTGAAGAAACGGCTCATGTCAGGGTACTCCCATATGCATCCATCACGATTAGGGAAGCTGGCAAGGAGCTGACCGACTTTGCTTCACTAAAACAAACGGGTGCTTTCGCCTTTACGGACGATGGCGTAGGAATTCAAGAAGCCGGGATGATGCTGGAAGCGATGAAACGGGCAGCCGCTCAAGATATGGCCATTGTTGCTCATTGTGAAGACAATAGCTTAATCAATAAAGGCTCCGTCCATGAAGGAAGATTCTCAAAAGAACAGGGAATCAATGGGATTCCGTCGGTATGTGAAGCTGTACATATCGCCCGGGATATCCTTCTTGCCGAAGCGGCGGACTGCCATTATCACGTTTGCCATATTTCCACGAAGGAATCGGTAAGGACGGTAAGGGATGCCAAACGCGCCGGTATCCGTGTCACCGCCGAAGTTACACCGCATCACTTATTATTGTGTGAAGATGATATACCGGGACTTGATACGAATTATAAAATGAACCCGCCATTAAGGGGCCGTGAAGATCGGGATGCGTTGATAGAAGGATTGCTTGACGGAACAATCGATTTTATAGCAACAGACCATGCCCCGCATGCGGCAGAGGAAAAGGCGCAGGGAATGCAGCTGGCTCCTTTCGGAATAGTAGGATTGGAAACGGCCTTCCCGCTGCTTTACACCGAATTGGTTAAAAAGGGCATCATAACATTAAAGCAATTGATCGATTTCATGACAATCAAACCATCCGAAAGCTTCTCCCTTCCTTATGGAGAGCTAAAAGAAGGTGCTACTGCGGATATCGTACTCATCGATTTGGAAACGGAAAAAGAAATCAATGCTGAAGAGTTTGCTTCAAAAGGGAAAAATACACCTTTTAATGAAAAGAAATGTTATGGCTGGCCAGTCATGACGATTGCAGAAGGAAAAATAGCTTGGGAAAAAGGACGTGTTCAAGGATGAAAAGACAGCTAATTTTAGAAGATGGGACAGTATTCCTTGGGGAAGCATTCGGAGGGGACGTAGAAAAAATAGGTGAAGTCGTTTTTAACACAGGAATGACGGGTTACCAAGAGATTCTATCCGATCCATCGTATTGCGGTCAAATCGTTACACTTACGTATCCATTAATCGGAAACTACGGGATAAACCGCGATGACTTTGAATCCATCAATCCAGCGATAGCAGGATTCGTCGTTAAGGAAACAGCAGAACTTCCTTCCAACTGGCGAAACCAATTATCACTAGATGAATATCTGAAAATGAAGAACATACCTGGAATAAGCGGAATCGATACGAGAAAGCTGACAAGAATCATCAGGAAATCAGGTGCACTGAAAGGGGCGCTTTGCAATATCAATAAAGATGCAAATGAAGTGGTTTCCCAATTGAAGGCAACGGTGATTCCTTCTAATCAGGTAAAACAGGTTTCAACAAAAGCACCTTATTCCAGCCCGGGCAGAGGCCCGCGGGTTGTTCTTGTAGACTACGGCATGAAGCATGGGATTTTACGTGAGTTGACGAAGCGCGGCTGYGATGTCGTGGTTGTGCCTTATAACGTCACGGCCGAAGAAGTGATGCAATACCATCCGGATGGCGTAATGCTTTCAAACGGCCCTGGAGATCCGAAAAGTGTTCTTGAGACGCTCGAAATGATCCGTACAATCCAAACGCAAGTACCGTTATTCGGAATCTGTTTAGGACATCAATTATTCGCACTTGCAAACGGGGCGGATACGGCAAAATTAAAATTCGGCCATCGAGGTTCGAATCATCCGGTCAGGGACCTTCGTACCGGAAAGGTATCCATCACATCTCAAAATCATGGATATACAGTTGAAGAGCTTTCCATTGAAAGTACAGATCTTATTGTGACACATACAGCATTGAATGACGATACGATTGAAGGCCTGCGCCATAAAAAGTATCCGGCTTTCACCGTACAATATCACCCGGAAGCATCACCAGGTCCGGAAGATGCCAACTACTTATTCAATGAATTCTTACAAATGATTGAAGCTGCAACCAACAAGGGGGAAAAAACATGCCAAAACGCAATGATATAAAAAGCATCCTAGTAATTGGTTCCGGTCCGATCGTCATCGGACAGGCCGCCGAGTTCGATTATGCAGGAACCCAAGCGTGTATAGCCTTAAAAGAAGAAGGCTATCGAGTGATCCTGATTAACTCAAACCCTGCGACAATCATGACAGACACTGAAATGGCTGACGCGGTTTATATCGAACCGATCACATTGGAATTTGTCAGCAAAATCATTCGTAAAGAGCGCCCGGATGCACTGTTACCTACCTTGGGCGGACAGACTGGCTTGAACATGGCAGTTGAGCTTGCCGAATCAGGAATTCTGGAAGAATGCAATGTCCAAATTCTTGGGACCAAACTTTCGGCTATACAACAAGCGGAAGACCGTGACCTTTTCCGTACGCTAATGAACGATCTTGGGGAACCAGTGCCTGACAGCGACATTATTCATAACCTGGAAGAAGCTTATACATTCGTTGAACGAGTCGGCTACCCGGTCATTGTTCGTCCAGCCTTCACGCTTGGCGGAACAGGCGGTGGGATTTGTGATAACGAAGAGCAGCTTATCGAGATCGTTGAGGGTGGCCTGAAAAGCAGCCCGGTTCACCAATGTCTGCTTGAGAAGAGCATTGCCGGTTTCAAAGAAGTGGAATATGAAGTGATGCGTGATTCCAATGATAATGCAATAGTCGTTTGTAATATGGAAAACTTCGATCCTGTCGGTGTCCATACAGGCGATTCAATCGTTGCGGCACCAAGCCAAACATTAAGTGACAGAGAGTATCAAATGCTTCGAAATACGTCTTTGAAGATTATCCGCGCCTTGAAAATTGAAGGTGGATGTAATGTTCAGCTTGCGCTAGATCCAAACAGCTATCAATATTATGTCATTGAAGTGAACCCAAGGGTCAGCCGTTCTTCGGCACTTGCTTCAAAAGCGACTGGTTATCCTATTGCAAAGCTAGCAGCAAAGATAGCCGTTGGTTTGACGCTCGATGAGATGATGAACCCTGTCACTGGCAAAACCTATGCCAGCTTTGAACCTGCACTGGACTATGTCGTTACGAAAATTCCGCGCTGGCCTTTCGATAAGTTCGAAAGCGCCAACCGTAGGCTCGGTACCCAAATGAAAGCGACCGGAGAAGTCATGGCAATCGGCCGTACATTCGAGGAATCAATCTTAAAAGCTGTCCGTTCCCTTGAAGCGGGTATATTCCACCTTAATTTGAATGACGAGTTTGAGGATGGAAAGATAGAGAAACGGATCAGAAAAGCCGGAGATGAACGGTTATTCTATATCGGTGAAGCGTTAAGAAGGGGAAAAACGATCGAAACCATCCACGAATGGAGCCAGATCGATTTATTCTTCTTGCATAAGTTGAAAAAGATAATCGACTTTGAAAAGCAGCTTAAAGAACATTCTTTTGATTGTGAAGTATTGCAAAAGGCTAAAGAACTAGGGTTTTCTGACAAAACGATCGCGGAAATATGGGGAGTTCCCGAAATTGATGTCTATGAATACCGGAAACAGCAAGGAATCATCCCTGTTTACAAAATGGTTGATACATGTGCTGCCGAATTCGAATCGGAAACTCCGTATTTTTATGGGACATACGAAGATGAGAATGAATCCATCGTCACTGACAAGAAAAGTGTCATTGTTCTGGGATCAGGCCCAATTCGGATCGGGCAAGGAGTAGAGTTTGATTATGCGACCGTACACTCGGTATGGGCCATTAAGGAAGCGGGATATGAAGCGATCATCATCAACAACAATCCCGAAACAGTTTCGACGGATTTCAGTATCTCCGACAAACTTTATTTCGAACCATTGACTATTGAAGATGTCATGCATGTCATCGATTTGGAAAAACCGGAAGGGGTCATCGTCCAGTTTGGCGGACAGACAGCAATCAACCTTGCAGATGGTCTGGTTGAAAGAGGAGTGAAAATCCTAGGTACTTCACTTGAAGACCTGGATAGGGCGGAAAATCGCAATAAATTCGAAAAAGCACTTCAGGATCTAGGCATTCCTCAGCCAAAGGGTAAAACTGCAACATCGGTTGATGAAGCGATCGTCATCGCTGAAGATATCGGGTACCCGGTTTTAGTAAGGCCATCGTATGTCCTCGGAGGAAGAGCGATGGAAATCGTCTATAAACAAGAAGAATTGCTGCATTACATGAAAAATGCCGTGAAAATAAATCCGGATCACCCTGTCCTGATAGACCGCTACTTAACGGGTAAGGAAATCGAAGTGGATGGTATTTCCGATGGCGAAACGGTCGTTATCCCTGGGATCATGGAGCATATTGAGCGCGCCGGCGTCCATTCAGGTGACTCGATTGCAGTCTATCCGCCACAAAACTTAACGGAAAAACAAAAAGAAGTAATCATTGATTATACGACCCGGTTGGCAAAAGGCTTGAATATAATCGGTCTCTTGAACATCCAATATGTCATCAGCAATGAAGAAGTGTATGTGATTGAAGTAAATCCACGTTCCAGCCGAACCGTTCCATTCTTAAGTAAAATTACGAATGTGCCGATGGCTAACTTAGCCACGAAGGTCATCTTGGGCCACACACTTGAAAGCCAAGGTTACAAATCGGGGTTAGTGCCAGAACAAACGGGGGTCTATGTGAAAGTGCCGGTCTTCTCATTTGCGAAATTAAGAGGTGTGGACATTTCCCTCGGACCTGAAATGAAATCGACTGGTGAAGTAATGGGGAAAGATACCACCCTTGAAAAAGCTTTATATAAAGGGCTGGTCGCTTCCGGTTTCAAGATCAAGGGGCATGGTTCGGTGTTATTGACGATATCGGATAAAGATAAGCAGGAAGCGCTGCTTTTAGCAAGGCGTTTCCATAATATCGGCTTCAAGCTGATAGCCACCAGCGGAACTGCTGCCCTATTGGAGCAATCAGGAATTCCGACTGCGATTGTCGGAAAAATTGGCGAAGAAGGTACAAACCTGCTGGATGTCATCCGGAACGGGGAAGCGCAATTTGTTATAAATACTTTGACAAAAGGTAAGCAGCCGGCACGGGATGGTTTCAGAATCCGACGTGAATCGGTTGAAAATGGAGTGACATGCCTAACATCACTTGATACGGCAGAAGCCATTTTAAGAGTGATAGAATCCATGACCTTCTCGGCAGAAGCAATGGGAAAAACGGAAAAAAGTCGTGAGGTGAGCTATATATGATCAAGAAGGAAAGAATGAAGGTGTTAAATCATAAGGAACTGGCCCCGTCCATCTTTGAACTTACCCTGCAAGGTGAATTGGTTTCAGAGATGAATCAACCAGGCCAGTTTGTCCAAGTCAAGACAACAGAAGGCACTGAGCCATTGTTAAGACGCCCGATTTCGATTTCTTCTTACAACAGGAGTGAAAAACAGTTCACGATGATATACCGGGCTGAAGGTAAAGGAACGACACTGTTATCGCAGCGTAAAGAGGCGGAAGCGGTCGATATCCTTGGACCTCTTGGCAACGGATTTCCCGTTCATGAGGCTAAACAGGGTGAAACGGCATTATTGGTTGGCGGCGGGATTGGTGTCCCGCCCCTGTATCAATTATCACAAATGTTGGTTGAGAAAGGTGTTACGGTAATCCATGTATTGGGCTTCCAGACCAAGTCAGCCATCTTTTACGAAAAAGAATTCAGTGAATTAGGTGATACCTATATTGCCACGGTGGATGGTTCATACGGGACAAAAGGATTTGTTACGACGGTAATAGACAATCTGGAGCAAGAGTTTGCAACGATCTTTTCATGCGGGCCTACACCAATGTTAAGAGCCTTGGAATCGGGCTATCGTGAGAAAAAGCTTTTCCTGTCCCTTGAGGAAAGGATGGGATGCGGCATCGGTGCCTGCTTTGCTTGCGTGTGTCATACAGGGGATGACCCAACTGGTTTCAGTTATAAAAAGGTTTGCAGCGATGGACCCGTATTCCGGGCAGGAGAGGTGGTATTATGAGCAGGCTTTCAGTTGAATTACCAGGATTACACTTGAAAAACCCGGTCATGCCAGCATCTGGATGCTTTGGATTCGGCCGTGAATACAGTCAATTTTTCGACTTGGATATTCTTGGGGCGATCATGATCAAAGCGACCACTCCTGAGCCGAGGTTCGGCAACCCGACTCCGCGTGTTGCGGAAACCTCTTCGGGAATGCTGAACGCCATCGGTCTGCAGAATCCAGGCTTGGAAAAGGTCATCAGTGAAGAGCTGGCCTGGCTAAGTAGGTATGATGTTCCCATCATTGCCAACGTTGCAGGTTCGCAAATAGAAGACTATGTAAAAGTTGCCAGTGAAATAAGCAAGGCGGGGAATGTGAAAGCACTTGAATTGAATATCTCTTGTCCGAATGTAAAAGAAGGAGGCATAGCTTTCGGTACGGTACCGGAAGTTGCCAAAGAGGTAACCAAGGCGGTAAAGGAAGTATCTTCCGTCCCAGTCTATGTGAAGCTTTCACCGAATGTCAGTAATATTGTGGATATGGCCAAAGCAGTTGAAGATGGCGGGGCCGACGGGTTGACCATGATAAATACATTAGTCGGCATGCGACTGGATTTAAAAACGGGCAAACCGATCCTTTCTAACAGAACGGGTGGATTATCTGGTCCTGCAATAAAACCTGTAGCACTCCGGATGATTTATGAGGTTAGCCAGCAAGTTTCTATTCCAATAATCGGAATGGGCGGCATCGCTACGGCGGAAGACGTCATTGAATTTTTCTATGCAGGTGCCAGTGCTGTTGCAGTGGGAACCGCGAACTTCGTGGATCCCTTTGTATGCCCGACCATCATCGAAGAATTACCGAAATTGTTGGATGAGCTGGGATTTGACCATATTTCAGAATGTACCGGAAGGAGCTGGAAGCAAAATGAAACAGTCACTAATAATCGCTCTTGATTTCCCTGACCTCCTTCAAACGGAGACATTCCTAAAACAGTTCCATTCGGAAAAACTGGCTGTAAAAGTGGGGATGGAATTATTTTATCAGAATGGTCCATCAATCGTTTCTTTCGTAAAGGAGCAAGGCCATGCTGTGTTTTTGGACTTGAAGCTTCATGATATTCCAAATACCGTTAAAATGGCCATGACCGGATTGGCAGCTTTAGGAGCTGACATGGTCAATGTACATGCGGCAGGTGGACAAAAGATGATGGAAGCAGCCATGGAAGGTCTGGATAAGGGTACGTCCGCTGGTAAAAAACGTCCATTATGCATTGGGGTTACCCAACTGACGAGTACGTCACAAGAACAAATGAATGCTGAGCAAAACATTGCCGGGTCTCTGGAAGATTCGGTCCTCCATTATGCAAAACTTACTAGACAGGCAGGATTGGATGGCGTCGTCTGTTCTACCCATGAAGTAAAGAACATACATGAACGCATCGGTCATGAATTCTTGACCGTCACACCTGGAATCCGAAGTGCAGGTGGACAGACGCATGATCAAAAGAGAATTGCCACGCCTGAACAAGCTAGGGATTTTGGAGCGGATGCCATCGTTGTAGGGAGAGCCATAACGGGGGCGGCAGATCCATTAAGGGCGTATTTGGATATGAAAGCAGCTTGGGAGGGAATATCATGTTAAATAATAAGATAGCTGAACATCTATTGGAAATAAAAGCAGTGTACCTACAGCCGAATGACCCCTTTACTTGGGCATCTGGAATTAAATCACCCATTTATTGTGATAATCGCTTGACCCTTTCATACCCAGAGGTTCGCAATGAAATAGCGGAAGGATTGAAAGGTTTGATTGAACAGCATTTCCCTGAGGCTGAACTGATTGCAGGCACAGCAACTGCCGGCATTCCGCATGCAGCTTGGGTGAGTGAAAAATTAAATGCACCGATGTGCTATGTTCGATCCAAAGCCAAGGAGCACGGTAAGGGCAATCAAATCGAAGGCCGCGCAGTTCCAGGACAAAAAGTGGTCGTTGTAGAAGACTTGATTTCAACCGGCGGAAGTGTGATTACTGCTGTTAAAGCGCTGAAAGAGGCTGGATGTGATGTTCTAGGAGTCGTTTCGATCTTTACTTACGAATTGGAAAAGGGAAAAGAAAAATTCGAAGCTGAGGGCATTATTAACCATTCGTTGAGTGACTACTCTACCTTGATAAAAGTCGCTAATGATAAAGGGTACATCACGGCAGAAGAATTGGAAAAGCTAAAAAAATGGCGGGAGAATCCGGCTGATACAGCTTGGATTTCGGCATGAAAATAGAGGGGGCCCAATCACTCAGGACTGGGCCCCCTCTATTTTTTTACTCCTTTACCGCTTCCTTTAAGCGTATGACAGTATCGGCATCCGGTGTAATATAAACGGTCTGCTGCTGGTCATAGATTACGAACCCGGGCTTGGAACCATTCGGTTTCTTAACATGGCGAACCTGTGTGAAATCAACGGGCACTGAACTCGATTGCTTTGCTTTACTGAAGAAAGCTGCTAATACGGCGGCCTCTTTTATTGTTTTTTCACTTGGCGATTCATTTCGAATCACAACATGTGAGCCGGGTATATCTTTGGTATGAAGCCATATTTCATCACGGCGTGCAAACTTGTTCGTTAAATAATCATTTTGTTTATTATTCTTCCCGACAAAAATGAGATCTCCATCCGTAGCATAATATGTTTCAAGCTGCGGTTTTGCATTTGCAGGCTTTTTCATGCCTTTTTTCTTTTTTTGCCTAATGTATCCTTCTTCCTGAAGTTCTTCCCGAATCTCCTCTATATCCCTGGGTGACGCTGATTGGAGCTGCTGATGCAAGGCTTCGAAGTAGGTCAATTCCAATTTTGTCTTTTCGATTTGTTCTTGGACGACTCCGACTGCATTTTTGGACTTTTGGTATCTTGAGAAGTACTTTTGTGCATTATCTGACGGATTTTTTAATGGGTCAAGCGGGATGGTGACCATACTTTGTTCTTCATCATAATAATTGACGACTTCTATTTCCTTCATGCCTTTTTTCATTTGATATAGATTAGCTGTAAGCAGCTCACCGAACAACTGATACTGTTCACCGCGTTCCGTATCTTTCAATGTACGTTCGAGCTTGCCGATTTTTTTTGAGTTCTTTTCGATTTCATTAGTAATGAAACGTTCTACATCCTGGCTCTTTTGCTTAACCCGATCTCTTTCTGCCTTTCCGAAGTAATAGCGGTCGAGCATCTCGCTCAATGAAGAAAACGTACGTTGATTCCCAGACAGATGCTCTAGTGAAAGCATATAAAAAACTTCTTTATTTCCATCTTGTTTGATCGTGGCAGCATATTTCCGTTCCGAGATTTCCTGGATAATCTTTAAAAAGGCTGTTGGAAGGGTCGTGCTGTTGGCAAGTCCGGCCCGGTAGACGGCTTCCTTTGCAACTAATGGTGAAACTCCTGAAAAATGGGCAACAAGCTGTCGATCCAGCTTTCCTGCATTGAAGTCAATATTCTTCCTGATATCGTCCTCGGTAGCCTTGAAGGGATCATTCTTTTCCTGTGCGGGTGGAGCCTTATACTCCTGGCCGGGCAATATCGCCCGATAACTGTTGACGGCATGTGAAACATGCTTAATGCTGTCCAAAATCATATTTCGTTCTTTATCTACTAAAACAATGTTGCTGTGTCGCCCCATGATTTCGATGATTAACTGCTTTTGAGAGACATCGCCAAGCTCATTACGGCCCTTCACTTCAAAAATGATCATCCTATCAAGTTCATATTGATAAATGTTTTCTATCGTATAGCCTTCGAGGTGCTTCCTAAGAAGCATGCAGAACATGGGTGCCTCTTTGGGATTTTCATAACTTTCTTCGGTCATTTGCACCCTCGAATAACTTGGATGGGCTGATAATAAGAGCTTATGGTTCTTACCTCCAGCACGAACAACTAGTATTACTTCATTTTTATAAGGCTGATGTACCTTATTGATTCGTCCACCTACTAATAAAGAAGCGATTTCTTCCGTCATCGCTTTCGTAAATAATCCATCAAATGACATTCTATTTTTACTTCCTTTACATAAGATTTTCTAAGAACTCATTTTTGCCGGGCGTTATAAATGCATCACGTCTGCCCATTTTAGTAAATCACAATTTTTTTAGCCAACTGGGTGAAAGCAGCAGTTCAGGTACAGTGAATGGATGTATTTTTATTTCCTGATAGTGAATACAAAAATTGGTCCATTCATCATGATTACAGTTCGTTCATTCAAAAAATTATCCGGATCGTTCTTCTTTCCGTAATTCTGTTTAATTATAGCATTATTTTGGACGAGTCTGAATAATCATGGAAGAAGAGCAGGTTGTTTTATGTATCGGTAAGCAGGCAGGTGTTGGAAGAGTAAAGCAAAAAGCGCCTGTTGAGATGTATACAGGAGCCTATTTCATTCTATTCAAAGGGATGTGTGATACTTGATGGAGTTCAGGGAAATGAATAATCAAGAAATGGAGAAAGCGCTTCAAACAAACGTTACACACGGTTTGGACGATGATGTAGTAAAGGACAGGCTGCGAAAGAATGGTTTTAACGAATTGAAGGAAGGAGAAAAACAGTCAGCCATTCTTTTATTTTTCGCCCAATTCAAAGATTTCATGGTCATAGTTTTACTTGCCGCGACATTGGTTTCGGGGATATTGGGTGAATATATCGATGCGATTGCCATCATGGCGATTGTTTTTTTGAATGGATTACTTGGTTTTTTCCAAGAACGGAAGGCAGAAAAATCCTTGGATGCCTTAAAGGAAATGGCTGCACCGCAAGTTAACGTGCTTCGAGATGGCCAKTGGATGAAGATCCYATCGAGAGAAGTGGTTGTTGGGGATATCCTGAAGTTTTCGAGCGGTGACCGTATTGGTGCCGATTTACGGATCATCGACAATTCAAGCCTTGAAATAGAAGAGTCGGCACTTACCGGCGAGTCACTCCCGGCCGTTAAATGTTCTGATCCATTGATGAATGAGGTTGAAGGTATCGGTGATCAGGAAAATATGGCGTTTATGGGAACGATGGTGACAAGAGGGAATGGAGTCGGAATCGTAATCGCTACTGGAATGAATACGGCTATGGGAAAGATTGCGGATCTCCTGCAGACTGCGGAAACAAAAGAAACACCGCTTCAACGGAGGTTGGAGCAGCTAGGCAAAATTTTGATCGTCACGGCCTTAATATTAACTGTAATCGTAGTCCTGACTGGTGTCATTCAAGGACATGACCTTTATACGATGTTTTTGGCCGGGGTATCTCTGGCTGTTGCGGCGATTCCCGAAGGCTTGCCGGCCATTGTGACCGTAGCCTTGTCTTTAGGTGTTCAGCGTATGATCAAACAAAAAGCGATTGTCCGTAAGCTTCCTGCCGTAGAAACGCTTGGCTGTGCAACAGTGATTTGCTCAGATAAAACAGGTACACTGACACAAAACAAAATGACGGTGACGAAGGTTTGGAGTGGAGGGAAAACTTGGGATGTCGGCGGTACTGGTTACAATCCGGTCGGAGAATTTTCTTTAGATGGAGTTTCAGTTGCCCCGAAAAACCATAATGCCTTGCTTCAAATAATTACATTCGGCATGCTCTGTAATAAAGCTGAGTTAAAGGAGAATGGTAAACAATATATTCTAGACGGTGATCCGACAGAAGGKGCGATGTTGGTCGCGGCAATGAAAGCTGGATTGACGAGGGAACACCTATCTAAGAGGTTTACGATAGTAAAGGAGTTTCCATTTGATTCGAGCCGCAAAATGATGAGTGTCATAGTGAAGGATGATAAAGATAATCATTTCGTTATCGTAAAAGGTGCCCCGGACGTATTGATTGCCCAGTCCGACACGATTCTTTGGGAAGGAAGGTCGGAAATATTAAATCGGGAGAGCAAGGAAAGGGTGCAACATGACATGAATGGGCTTGCTTCGCAGGCACTTAGAATGATTGCAGTAGGTTATAAACCTCTTTCAAAAGGAACGATTTTGCTGCATGAAACCGAAGCTGAGAGTAATTTGACCTTCATGGGACTTCAGGGCATGATCGATCCCCCGCG
>NZ_JBFUIQ010000068.1:0-22217 GCF_056401795.1 Peribacillus sp. P4_D6 | reverse complement strand
CCCCTCAAGATGCTCGCTTTCCGCGGGGCGGGCGGTGAGCCTCCTCGGCGTAAACGCCTGTGGGGTCTCACCTCTCCCGCTGCTCCCGCAGGAGTCTCGCACTTCCGCTCCAATCAACCTTAAATAGTTTCGTTTAAAAACAACAATCTTTACGAAAAGAGCCTATATTTTTAAAAGGAAAGAAGGAATCAACATGTCAATCACATTAACGAAAGCACCATTCAGGGCGGACCACGTCGGAAGTTTATTAAGACCGGAACGTTTACATATTGCCAGGAAGGACTTTAAGGAAGGTACCATTTCAGCTGAGAGGCTTCGTGAAATTGAAACTGAAGAAATCAATCGGATCGTCGATAAACAAATTGAAGTTGGTTTAGAGGCTGTTACGGACGGTGAATTCAGACGAACATGGTGGCACTTTGACTTCCTCGAACATTTAAATGGCATCGAGGGTTATGTAACTGAAAAAGGCCTCACATTCGATGGTGTCGAAACAGAGAGATATAATGTTCGCAATACCGGGAAAGTTTCATTCAACCCTGAACATCCCTTTATTCGTGATTTCATTGAATTGAACAAAATCGTGAACGGACGTGCCGTTGCCAAGCAAACAATCCCGAGTCCGAATCAATTATTTGCTGCAGGCATTCATAATGAAGACGTCTACCCTGATATTGAAGACTATGCAAATGATATCATCAACGCCTATCAGCATGCTTTGAAAGCCTTTTATGAAGCAGGTGTGCGTTATCTTCAATTGGATGATGTATATATTGCCAGACTTTCAGCTCCGGATTTCCAGTTCAAAGATGGAAAATATACGAGGGAACAATTAATTGATCTTGCACTTCGGGTCATTAATGGCGCATTGGAAGGCAAACCTGAAGACCTTATCGTCACTACCCATCTATGTCGCGGAAACTACCAGTCGACATGGGCGTTTGAAGGAAGCTATGCCCGTATCGCCCCAACTTTATTGGCAAAAGAAAAAGTGGATGGATTCTTCTTGGAATATGATGATCAACGCTCAGGGGATTTCAAACCATTGGAATACATTCCAAATGGCGGTGCACGGGTCGTACTGGGTGCCGTCACTTCAAAAAATGGAGAAATCGAGGACAAGGAAGCTGTTAAGGCACGCATTAAAGAAGCATCGCACTTCGTTCCGCTCGAACAATTATGCTTAAGCCCTCAATGCGGCTTCGCCTCCACACATCACGGCAACAAGCTAACCGAAGCACAGCAATGGGAAAAGCTGAAATTCGTCGTTGATATAGCAAAAGAAGTATGGGAATGATTTTTTTCCGGAGACTTTAATTCTAATTTACAGGATTCGAATAACCTAATCGGCAGCACTTATTAGGGAGCCGATTAGGTCCTTGCAATAATACATTTCCATTCCTTTAATGGCTCTTTTGAATAACGGTATCAAGTTTTGATTTATGAAATTAACGATGAATGTTAAAATCATTTGACATATCGATAATTCTCGATATAATGAAATGTATGAAAACAATCGAGATATTTAAAGCATTATCCAATGAATCCAGGTTGCAAATCTTACAATGGCTCAAGGCGCCTGAACTCCACTTCACCCCTCATGAGGGAATAGACATGAAGGAAACCGGCGTTTGCGTAAGTCAGATTACGGAAAAATTAAACATGACCCAGTCCACGGCCTCTCAATACCTCTCGATGCTTCTTAGAGCAGGATTGATTAAAACGGAGCGGATAGGAAAGTTTACGTATTACAAACGAGATGAAGATGCAATCTCAAAAATTACTGATTTCTTGAAAGAAGAAGTATGAAAATGAACCTGATCCGTACCTTAGAGGGTTGGGTTCTTTTCCCCCCTAACAGTTCGATATTTCGCGATATGTATATTTTTTATCCATACATATTAACATATTCCGATATGTCTTTATATAAAATTGATAATCATTAATGAGGAGTGAATCTATTTTGCTTAATACATGGAAAATTTATATGTTGGCGATAATCAGTTTTTTAGTAGGAACATCCGAATTCATCATATCCGGGATTTTGGATAAGATTGCGGATTCTCTTGGAGTTACCCTTGCTGCCGCAGGACAGCTCATTACAATTTTCTCCCTTGTCTATGCAATCGGTACACCCATTCTAATGGCTTTGACAGCAAGTTTAGACAGACGAAAATTAATGTTGTATTCCCTTGGACTATTCATAGTGTCCAACCTGCTTGCCTTTCTATTACCAGGCTTTGGACCGTTTCTATTTGCACGCATAATCATGGCACTTGGTGCAGGATTGGTTGTAGTCACCGCTCTGAATATTGCCGCTAAGCTTGCTCCGCCAGATAAACAAGCAAGTTCTATTGCGACAGTTGTCATGGGGTTTACAGCTTCCCTTATCATTGGCGTACCCCTCGGAAGAATCATGACGGATGCATTCGGCTGGAAATCCGTCTTTGGCGGAATCGCCCTATTCGGCCTGATTGCCATGGTCGTTTTATTCTTTACCATTCCTGCTACCAAAGGAGATAAACCAGTACCACTTCTCCAGCAGCTGGCCCTTCTTAAAAAAAGGAAAGTTGCCCTTGGATTATCGATAACCTTCTTCTGGCTTGGCGGATACTCGATAGCTTATACCTACCTATCCCCTTACCTGCTATCCGTATCAGGGATAAGTGACTCTCTACTTAGCACGGCCTTGCTTATATTCGGTATCGCAAGCTTGATCGGATCAAAGTTTGGCGGATATAGTACGGATCGATGGGGTGTATCATTTACACTAATTGGCGGTATGGCGCTGCATATTGTGATGATCATCATGTTATCCATCGTTACGAATTCATTGATGGCCGTTTTGATAATCCTCACATTATGGTCGTTCGCAGCATGGTCATCAGGGCCGACACAGCAATATCATTTAGCGACCCTAGAGCCTGAATCATCAGGAGTCATGCTCGGACTGAATCAGTCGATGATGCAATTGGCCATGGCCGCCGGTGCTGGAATTGGCGGTGTCGTTGTAGAACAAGTATCCCTTGCTTCCATAACCTGGATCGGTGCAACAGGGGTTGCCATTGCCATGGTCATTGTTCTGGTCCTTTCAAGTTCATCATCAAGCAGTAAAATAGCACAGTCCATAAATTCCTAGACCGTTAGATAAACATTCATCATAAGGCTAGATTCTAGCCTTATGATAAATCCTAAAACTGAAAGCAAACAAAAAAAAGAACGGCCATCTGGACGTTCCCTTTTTACTTGCAGCTATCATCATCCTCCATTTTCTTCACGAATATATCATCCGTCACCCTATCTTCCAGCTTGTTCCTCAAGGCCAATTCCGCAGCCTTCCCATCACTAGGCGATCCGTCCGAGAAATACATCGGAAACAGGGAGAAAAACATAACGTAGARAGAAAAATAGATGAATTGATACCAGATCACCGAGCTGTCCAGGATATTCTGATACACTAAGCTATATATGATCAGCATGCTGACTAAATTAAAGATAGCCCCCCCTAAATATATCAGCGTATTCGTCAATCGATTATCATGTTTCAATCCCTTGAACTCGCAAGTCCCATTCCAAAAATAATATTTCCTCACCTCTATGTTCCGAAAGGCGAAAAGTTTATTGCCACAACCGATCAAGATTTTCTTTTCTGATCCCCCAAAGAGCGTAACAAAGAAAATATGCCCGCTCAAATGTATCAGCGTAACGATCGGCATGATCAAAAAAAAGGAAAATAGAAATTTAATGATATCAGAGAGACCAAACATATTTAACTAACCCCCTCCTTACCAGGATGCTACTCTGATACCCTGCCCACACTGGTTATAACTAGTAAATTTTCACAGTGGTAATATGTTGCTTTCCACAAATGATAAGAGGATAATTGTTCTCCTTCCGCTTCACTTCGACCTTCGAACGATCATATCGACCCTCCCCCTGCTTTTTCCGGCCTTTTTTTTAAAAAAACAGGCTATCACCTTCCAAAAAACTCGGAAAAGCGATAGCCTTTACATCTTTATTTAGCGATTGGGGGTGCGAAGGATTTCTGCGTTGTTTTGTCCTGGCTCCAAGCCTGCATGTTTATATCCAGGGGTGAAAACCGATGTTTTGATCGGGCAGGCGATTTGCTTCTGGACATTCCCTTTTCCGTCAGGTACCTCGACGATCATTCCCCTCTCCTTCAATTGGGGATGCTCGGCCGCTTCGGTGAAAGTCAGCACTGGTTCTGCGCAGGCCTCGAATTCAGCGAATATCTCCTGCCATTCATGAAAATCTCTTTCGAGGAAAGCCAGCCGGACGGCCGTTTTAAACCTGATTCCGCTTTCTTCATCGCTTTTCATGCTCAGTTCATATAATTCGGGTGCACCGATCGCTTCACATAATGCTTTTCGAAAAGGGGGCTCAAGGCTGCCTACCGAAAAATAGCGTCCATCTTTCGTTTCGTAAAAGTCATAAAAAGACCCTCCGTTCAGCATCAGTTTTTCTGGTTCAAGTTCAAGGCCACCTTGTAAATTCAGAGGTGCGGATATGGCATTCAAGGCAAAACTGCAGTCGGTCATGCTGATGTCGATGGCTTGGCCGAATCCTGTTCTTTCCCTGTGTATGACTGCAGATAATATTCCGATGACAGCATGCAATGAGCCTCCGGCAAGATCTGCAATTTGGGTTCCGTTTTTTGCCGGACCGTCCTTTTTCGTACCGGAATAGCCAGATAAGCCTGCTATCGAAATATAATTGATATYATGTCCCGGTCGGTCTTTATAGGGACCAGTCTGGCCGTAGCCCGTGATGGAACAGTAAATCAGCTTCGGGTTGATCGATTTTAATGCCCCATACCCCAGTCCCAGACGTTCCATGACACCTGGACGGAATTGTTCAATGACGATATCGTATTCCGTCACTAGGTTTCTTACGGATTCGATAGACTCGGATTGTTTTAAATCCAGTGTGATCGACTTCTTCGATCTGTTAAGATATTGATTCACACCCCATGAATCCTTTGTCCCCGGCCTCTCCACCTTCAAAACATCCGCTCCTAAATCCGCTAGCATCAAAGTGGCAAATGGGCCTGGCAGTAACGTTGAAAAGTCCAATACTTTTAAATGAGTCAATAAGGTCATCAGCTGTGCACCTTCCCTTTCCCTTTAAAATAGTAAAAGCCCTCCAGTCATTCCGTACATGCAATTTAGCCGAGTTTACGATTATCATATAACACCTCCCATAATATTTGTATAAATTTCCATTTAATAAAAATAAAAAGCCAGGAATCAGCTTCCTGGCTTTTGATAATGAGTCTATAGAAAACAAGGAAAAGCCGGACAATTCAATACTGCATTGTCCGGCTGCTTTTACTTTAAGCTTGTTCAGTCATATTTTTTGTCAAAGTCAAATTCGACTTCATCAAGTTTAACGAATTTAGTTTTTCTTATAAATTTATAGCCAAGCCATAGACCAAGGAAAAGCGGAATCCCCAAGTATGCAGCTACAACACTGCCCCAATCGATATGGTCTGAGAAAAAGGCTTGGATATTTTGGGACAGGATGACGATCATGCCGATTAAAATGGCAAAAATCGGTCCGATCGGGAACCATAATGCCTTATATGGCAGCTTCTCCAATGAATGGCCTTGAGCGATGAACGCTTTCCGGAAACGGTAATGGCTGATGGAAATGCCGAGCCAAAAGATGAATCCTGTAATTCCGATGGCATTCATTAACCAAATATACACTTTGCCATCGCCGAATATGGAGGCTAAAAAGGCCAGCATGCCGATGGAGCATGTCAAAATCATGCCTGCAACCGGTACGCCGCGTTTATTAAGTTTTGCAAAAATACGCGGTGCTTGCCCATCTTTTGCCATTGAGTATAACATACGGGTAGATGCATATAGACTTGAGTTACCTGCAGATAATACCGCTGTTAAAATGACGGCATTCATAAGCGAAGCGGCAAAGGCGACTCCAGCTTTTTCAAAAATGAGCGTGAATGGACTTACCATGACGTTATCACCTTGCAAACTCGAGTTCGTATAAGGGATAAGCAGTCCAATTACGAAGATTGCCAATACGTAAAAGAGCAAGATCCTCCAGAAGACACTTTTAATGGCCTTCGGTATATTCCGTGCAGGATCTTCACTTTCCCCGGCAGCCACACCGACAATTTCGGTACCTTGAAAAGAAAAGCCAGCCGCTATGAAAACGATGAAGACACCCATGAACCCGCCCGGGAAAGGAGCGTCATCGACGGTGAAGTTTTTAAAGCCTACCGCTTCGCCGCCCATAATGCCGACGATCATTAGCAGCCCGACGATAATAAAAATAACGATGGCGGTTACTTTTATGAAGGAAAACCAGTATTCCCCTTCACCATATCCTTTTACGGATAAATAGTTCAATAGGAAAATGAGCACCAAGAATGATGAACTCCATAACAATGATGGACTATTCGGAAACCAGAATTTCATGATCATTGTCGAGGCTGCCAATTCTGCGGCTATCGTCATCGACCAATTGAACCAATACGTCCATCCCAAGGCAAAACCAAATGCCGGATCGACGAATTTCGATCCATAGGTACTGAAAGAGCCGCTTGTCGGCATAAAGGCCGCCAATTCCCCTAAGCTCGTCATCACGAAGTACACCATTGCCCCAACTAAGGCATAAGCAAGTAATGCCCCGCCTGGCCCAGCTGTATGAATGGCTGCACCGCTGCTGAGGAACAGCCCGGTACCAATAGCCCCGCCAATGGAAATCATCGTTAAATGGCGGGATTTCAAACCGCGCTTTAACCCTTGTTCTTCTTGCTTTGGAGGATGCAAGATGTCATTTTCTTGTTTTGGTATCATAATTTTTCATCCCTTTCTATATAAGCGCTTTCATATATGGGGAAATCATTTAATAAATTTTCCTATTTCATAGACTCTCAAATAGACCTAATTTACAATTCGAATTCCTTTTCTGAATATATGCAATTTTCATGCCAAATTTATAAAGCGCAATATTCAACAGATTATCCAAAAAAATGCCTTCAATAGACAAATTTCTTTGCACTTTACGCCATGGTTTTTTGCACATTATGCCATGGTTTTTTGCACATTTATTCATTTGGCTTAATTTAAATACATTCCAAATATTACTAAAAGAATATATCCAAAGAATATTTCTATTAAAATCCATTTTTCTCCATTTTATCCCTTTAAATGTCATATTTTTTTCAAGTTTTCTCCATTTGATAATAATTATGAAACGATGTAAAAATGAGGTATTCTCATGAAGGAGTTGAGTGTTATGAAAGGTAAGGTATTTTTAGGAACTGCACTATCAATCGGTCTATTATTTTCTGCTATTCCCCATCAAGAAGCTTTAGCGGCAAAAAATGTGTTAAGTGTTGAAAAGTACAATAAGCATAGGGATTCGCTAGAATACAAGTCTGGGAAGCTTACGGACCCCTCAAAGCAAACGGCAGAAGATATCATTCTTACCTTTTTTGATGAGAACAAAAAGTCTTACAAGCTAGAAAAGCAAAAGGCGAAGGACTCCTTCACGATCGAGAAAGAAAGCAAGGATGAACTGGGCAATACCGTCCTTAAATTGCAACAAACCTATAAAGGCGTACCAGTATGGAATTCCACACAAGCCGTATTGATTGACGCTAAAGGTGTATTGACCGTCGTGTCCGGTACGGTTGAAGCCAATCTAAACACGAAATTAGGGAAAAAGGCTAAAAAAGGCATCAGTGAATCCGAAGCTATCAAAATAGCTGAAGCGGATCTGGGGTTCACACCTGCCTACGAGCAATCACCTGAATCTGACCTGTATGTATACGCAAATGAAGGCAAGGCCGATTATGTATATAAAGTCAATTTGAAATTCTTAAGTCCGGAACCAGGAAATCATCATTATTTCATTTCAGTCAAAACGGGTAAAATCCTGAATAAATATAATACATTGGATGAAGTGACGGGGACCAACTCCGTCGGAACGGGCACTGGCGTCTTAAACAATACGGTGTCGCTGAACACTACCTTATCCAACGGTCAATACTACTTACAAGACAATACACGCGGTAAAGGCATCTACACGTATAACGCCAATAACCGTTCAAGATTGCCTGGTACACTCTTTTCCAACACAACAAATGCTTTTACTGCTTCTGCCGATAAAGCTGCGGTGGATGCCCATTATTATGCGGGTAAAACCTATGATTATTACAAATCCACATTTGGCCGGAACTCCTATGATGGTAATGGAACCATCCTGAAATCAACCGTCCATTATGGCTCAAGATACAATAATGCTTTTTGGGATGGCACCCAAATGGTTTACGGTGATGGAGATGGCACGACGTTCATCCCATTGTCCGGCGGGCTCGATGTCGTTGCGCATGAATTGACGCATGCCGTCACTTCCTCGGAATCGAACCTTACCTATCAATATGAATCCGGTGCTTTGAATGAAGCGATATCTGATATTTTTGGCACTGTCGTAGAATTTAAGAATCAAAGTGCCAAAGCCGACTATTTGGTCGGGGAAGATATTTACACACCTAACATTTCCGGTGATGCACTCCGCTCGATGGCCAATCCAACATTGAATGGGGACCCTGACCATTATTCGAACCGTTATACAGGAACGGGTGATAATGGCGGAGTCCACACGAACAGCGGAATCATTAATAAGGCAGCTTATTTAATCTCTGCAGGCGGAACCCACCATGGCGTGAGTGTATCCGGAATCGGCATCGATAAACTAGGAACCATCTTTTATCGGGCAAACACAACATATTTAACTTCGTCGTCTACTTTTTCACAAGCCAGAGCGGCCGTCATACAATCGGCCTCTGATTTATACGGTTCAAGCAGTGCAGAAGTCACGGCTGTCAAAAATGCCTTTACTGCTGTCGGTGTGAATTAACAGATTTACCTATATATCAAACACCTCCCTAGCTTCCCTGCTAGCGGAGGTGTTTTTATCTTATTAATCGGTCTACCTTCCGAGGATCATTTTGGCCGTTCGTTCCCTTTTTTCGTCCTTCATGTGAAGAATTCCGTCCTACGGTACAGGTAGATCCTTACTAAAAACAAACTGAGTAGTATACTAAAAATGATTAATTCCGTAAAATAGTTGCTTTTCTTCTTATTAACTGTCAAGCTTAGATGATCTGGACTATATTGAATAGAACAAGTAGGTGACGAACATGATTGAAGTTAAAACTTCCACACTCAGTGATGGCGAGTTCAATAGAGGCGTATTCGCAACACGAGATATTAAAAAAGGTGAGCTTTTGCACGAGGCACCAGTCATTGCATATCCGAACGAGGAGCATGTTTTCATTGAGAAGACATTGCTGGCTGATTATGCGTTTGAATATGGAATTAACCATACTGCCATGCTTTTAGGCTATGGCATGCTGTTTAATCATTCTTATACACCCAACGCTACGTATGACATAAACTTCAAGAATCATACGTTTGATTTCTTTGCTTACACCGACATAAAAGCAGGAGAAGAAATCCTGATTAATTATAATGGTGAAGTCGATAATGAGGATCCGCTTTGGTTCAATAAAGAAAATGACGGCGAAGATGAAGCTGAATGATCATTGATCCCTCATGAAAGCACTTGTACTTTTGAATGCCTGTCCATGGTCTTCGAAAGGAACGAGTGCTTTTCCTTTTACCGGCATGATGAATTCACTAAACCATAAAAAAAGCCCCATTAAGATTAACTTAATGGAGATAGTTTTTTGAAGACGATTGAATAAAAATAAATTTGCTACACTCTTGCCGAATGACTGGTTAGCCGAAACCGCTTGCTTTGATTAGGCTTGGCAGACAATTGGGCGGAAGCAGCAGATTTGAGGGTTAGTAATATGATTTCCACTCCAGGCACTCGCTTTCCGCGGGCGGTCCGCCCTCGGCGCCTTTGCGCCTGTGGGGTCTACCCTGGACTCGCTTTTCCCGCAGGAGTCTCGTACCTTCCGTTCCATTCAACTTTTCATTTAAAGTAAGGTGAAACCCTCATTTACAAATCCGCGACACTCCTGAAAACACTGGTTCTTCTCTAATTTGTCTACAGTTTGACCCCATTAAGATTTACTAATGGGGTCAATTCACTTTAACGAACGGAAGGGTTACTTGATTTTGTTTTGGTTATTGATTGGAATTGGCTCTTCACCTTATCAATGGTTTCTGGTGTGGCTAGGGATCTTATTTGACTCATGGTTTTTTCACGGGTTTTCTTATTGCGCATTAAAAATGCGGCTGCTCCTATCAGGACGGTTCCAAGCATTTTGTTTGATGGCATGTTCGTTTCCTCCTTCAAGTTAGTCCTATATAGTATTCCCTCTATCAGCTGATTTAAACAAAAGCACCTTTTTGAGAGAGCGGTTTCGCTTTATTCATCCTCGCTCAGGCTTTCGATGAACTTTATGCTTTCGGGATTTTTCACGACTTTTTCAGCTTGATCAGGGTCAGCTTTCGTTTGCTTCATGTTGTTAAGTTTATATGTCAACACTCTTTTCACTGACTCGTTAATTCTATCCATTGGAACTTCCCCTGCTTTTACTGATTGCAGTAAACCGTTATATACCTCAAGCTCATGGGAATATTCATGACAGACAAGTAATAAGTCAGCTCCTGCAAGGATTGCCTGCTTCCCCATCTCATCATAGGAGAAGTACTTGTTCACGGCTCCCATTTCCAAATCGTCGGTAACGACAAGTCCTTCATATTTGAGTTTCCCCCGAAGCAGGTCTTCTATGATGATTTTAGAAAGGCTTGCTGGTTTTTCTTTATCATAGGCTGGATATTTAATGTGGGTCACCATCACGAAAAACTTTTGGTTATCCATTTCACTTATGATTTGCTTGAAGGGATAGATATCCGAATTTTCCAGATCCAGTTGGTTGGCCTCCACGGATGAAGTTTCGACATGCGGATCGATTTCGCTGCGTCCGTTGCCGGGAAAGTGCTTCAATGCACCCGTTATCGATACATCATTCAAGCCTTGAATGGCTTTCTTCCCGTATTGATAGACCTTTTCCGGATCTTGCCCCAATGAACGTTTATCCGTTTTTGATAGATCAAGTACAGGGGCAAAATTAATGTTAATCCCCATGGAGCCCAGTTCTGTCCCATTCAACCTGGCCACCTTGTACATATCTTCAATAGAGGCATTTTCCCCAAGATCCTGTTGCGCAGGGAGGGGCGATACCCTTTCCTTCATCCTGATGATGTCCCCGCCTTCCTGATCGATGGCCACCATCAACGGAAGCGAATGTGCACTTTGATTGGCCGTTTGCTGAAGCGAGTTGGATAACCGGGCCACTTGTTTAGGTGATTTCATATTGCGGTCAAAATAGATGACACCTCCTATATGTTTTTGTTCGATGAGCTCCGTAATTTCATCGCTCTTTTCAGTCCCCCTGAAACCGACCATCATAAGCTGTCCGATTTTTTCTTCAAGCGTCATTTTATTCAGCAATTTCTCTATTCTTTCATGATTATCCGCATCGTCGTCCTCCCCTTTTTTCGCTCTGGAATTGACATCCATATTCTGAATGAACACGGCTGAAAAAGCGAGGATTGCGATGAAAAGCAGGCCCATAAATATTTTTTTATTCCTCATGCTTTGACCTTCTGTCCTTTCTTGATTGCCCTTTTATATTTGTTGCACACTTCTTAATCATGTTCATAAAGTGACGATTCTATATCATCATTGCCGATTTTTTTGCATAAACCATTAGCCGCGTATAATACTACATACATAGCCTAATTCAAAGGAGATGCACCCATGAACGGAATCTTGAAGAACATTGCCGGCACTTTCAGTCATGCAGTCGATTATGCAAAAGAAAAAATAACAGCCATTACAGGAACAACTTCTGTTACGATAGCGGAATTGAGTGAGCACATCATCAATCAGCCCGAAACAAAACTAATCAGGAAAGACCTTTTAGGGATACCTTTTTCCTTTTATCATTTACAAATAGAAGACGTTACGTACTATTTGGAAATGAAAAGCTCACAGGTTCTCCAGTTGGACGTTCAAGCGCATAATCATACGATTGTGTCTTACAGGTCTTATCGAGATAAATCCAGCTTGCCCACGGCCATCAGATTTCCTAAAACCCTTTTAGCCGAATGAAAAATAAAGGCTGTTTTCGCATACTTTGTTGCTATTTAACAAGTAGTGCGGTGTGGTTGATTTCCCCTCCAGATGCACGCTTTCCGCGGGGCGGGCGGTGAGCCTCCTCGGCGTGAACGCCTGTGGGGTCTTATCTGTCCCGCTAATCCCGCAGGAGTCTCGCACTTCCRCTCCAATCAACCTTAAATAGTTTCGTTTTAAAAACAACAATCTTTTCGAAAAGAGCCAAAATAAAAAAGCTGATATCCCCTGCATATGGGGTTATCAGCTTTTTTTCAAATCTTATAGGGAGAAAAAACGGTCTCTTTCACTTGAAATCCATTTCTCGGCATCTTCTTCATCCTTTTTAACCAAGCGGTTAACGAGGATATCATGCCAAATGTAATTTTCGAGAAAATTGATATGAATGGGATCATCTGTGTAGAACGCCGTTTCTCTCGTTTCGGGCGAAGGGCCGTAAATCGTCTCCTTGCCGTCAATGGATAAGATGAACCATTTGTTTTCTCCAATATTCTCCACATAGCTTGTTTGGCGATGTATATCTATACCTGATAATGGGTTTTCAACCTGAAATGCAATCCCCTTCAGCGTGCAATGCGCAGCGGCCCCTATTAGCTCTTGTTCAAGTTTTCCATACATCTCGTCCCATAGGGAAACCACCACCCTTTTCTCGGCTTTTTGAATCAAGGTACGGCAAAAGGATAGGATGTGCCCTTCACCTTTAAGCGTCATTACACGATTGTCGGACATCGGTTCGTTTTTCTCGAATTGCTTTAATGTATGGCTGATGGATTGATAGGTATTGTTCCATTTTGATTGAACCGATTCCAAAAAAACATCGACTGGCAGCGGTGAATATTTTATTGAGTCATTGATTTCCTCTTTTAAGACGATTCCTTCTTCTTGCAGTCCATTTAATATTTCATAGATGCGGGCCCTTGGAATTCCTGACTCCTTGCTTACTTGATAGGCACTGGTTGGGCCTTGGCGAACCAAAGAAACATAAGCCTTTGCTTCATATTGACTAAACCCGAGAGACTGTAGTTTTTGAATGATATCTTGCATAGTACCTCCTAGTGCTTTGGTAAGTTATATGCCTATCATACCAAATCTCTTATCGAAATCTATTCGATTTCAAACAGTATGGCTCAAATATTCTTATTTACAGAATGGTTCTTATTAGTTACTATCTAAATAGTGACTAATATGAACGCATGGATTATGGCTCCAGCACAACAAGCATTTCAGCCATAATGCCATCGATACGGAGGCTTCTTGGATGGAAGATATACAAATTTCGACACTTTTGCTGCTGATGTTTTTCGGATTTTTGGCAGCATTCATTGATTCCGTGGTCGGCGGCGGCGGCCTGATTTCGATACCCGCTTTATTATTTTCAGGACTTTCCCCGTCAGCAGCGATCGCTACGAATAAGTTAGCAAGTTCCATGGGGTCTTTAACAAGCACCATTGCTTTCATTCGCTCAGGTAAGGTTGATTTCAAATTGGTTTCAAAACTTTTCCCATTGATTTTCATAGGTTCCCTGCTAGGAGCCTGGGTTGTCAATTTCGTCTCGCCTGAATTATTAAAGCCAATGATCTTGGTTCTATTAATAGCTATTGCCATTTATACCTTTTTTAAAAAGGACTGGGGCCAGAAATCGACTTACCATACACTCACATGGCAAAAGGCTGCACTATTTGCGTTCGCTATATTTGCCATTGGTTTTTATGATGGCTTTTTGGGCGCTGGAACGGGATCCTTCATTTTGTTTGCCTTTTTAATGATTGGCTTTGATTTTTTGCACTCTGCAGGAAATGCCAAATTTTTGAACTTCGGAAGTAATTTGGCGGCACTGATCATGTTCATATTCCTTGATACCGTTAACTTTTCCTACGGAATTCCAATGGGGATCTCCATGATAGCGGGAGCGTTGGCCGGTTCTAAATTTGCCATTAAGAAAGGGGTGGCATATGTAAGAGTATTATTTATCATCGTGACCGTCATTTTGATCGTGAAAAATATAATGGATTACTTAATGGGCGGCTAATCTTTTTAAAAAATAGACGACAGCACACTGTTCCCCCCACAGAATGTGACATATAGGAATTATTTGGGTATATGATAAGTAAAGACTGTGTGGAAAGGTGTGATTGGATGATTGAAAAGTGGAATGGCGAAGAAATGGCAGATGTATCGGGGCAAACCATTGTGATTACTGGTGCAAATAGCGGGCTTGGCTTCGAAACGGCTTTTGCATTGGCCGGTAAGGGGGCAGAGATCATCCTTGCGGTCCGGAATGCTTCAAAGGGTGAAAAGGCGGTCGATAGAATCTTATCGGTCCATCCAAAGGCAAATGTACGTGTGATGGAGCTGGATTTAAGTGATTTGAGCAGCATTCGGCATTTTGCCGCTTCCTTTCAGGAAAACTATGAATCTCTCTCCGTCCTCATCAATAACGCAGGTGTGATGATTCCGCCCTACAGTAGGACGAAGGATGGCTTCGAGCTGCAATTCGGCTGCAATCACCTCGGTCATTTTGCTTTGACAGGCCTCCTTCTTCCGTGTATCCTTTCTACGCCAAAATCGCGCGTGGTCACATTGAGCAGCTTGGCCGCCATCAATGGATATATAGACTTCGAAAATCTAAATGGTGAAAACGGTTATAAACCAATGAAATACTATGGGCAAAGCAAACTGGCCAATCTACTCTTCGCCCGCGAATTACAAAATAAATTCAACCAGCATGGCGCAACCCCGATCAGTGTTGCCTGTCATCCGGGCCTTTCCCATACTAATCTCATGTCCCGCGGTTCCGGCAAACCCATAAATAGATTCGTGCACTTTCTTTCCAAAACCATCACCCAGCCGGCAAGTATGGGAGCATTGCCTACCCTTTATGYCGCAACGGAACCTTCATTGACAGGCGGGGAGTATATCGGACCCGATGGAAAGAAGGGCAGAAAAGGCTTTCCCAGAAAAGACGAGGTCATCGATACCTTATATAATGAAGAAACTTCGAAAAGATTATGGGATATTTCCGAAACCTTGACAGAGGTCAAATATCGTTTCACTGAAAGCATGACGCCAAAATGACTTTATATTTCCCTGTCTTCGCTCATGAACAGAGCAAAAAGAAAGAGGGAGCATAATGCCCCCTCTTTTCGCTTCCATCATTCAGCGTCAAAAACTTCGACTTTTTCCATTTTGTCGCCATTTTTCATAGCTTTGGCTGTTTCAAGTCCAGAAGTCACTTTACCGAATACTGTGTGAACACCGTTAAGATGCGGTTGTGGTTCATGCACGATAAAGAATTGGCTTGAGCCTGTGTCTTTTCCAGCATGTGCCATAGATAGGCTTCCTGCCTCATGTTTATGAGGGTTTCCTTCTGTTTCACATTTGATTTGTGTGCCGCTTCCGCCTGCGCCTGTACCTGTTGGATCTCCGCCTTGGCTTACGAAACCAGGGATTACACGGTGAAAGACTACGCCATTATAAAATCCTGTGTTTGCCAAGTTTTCGAAGTTAGCCACTGTGTTAGGTGCTTCGTTCGGGAAAAGATCGAATTCGATTTTTTCTCCATTTTCCATAAGTATGTATCCTTTTTTAGCCATGTTAAACATCTCCTTTAATATGAACTGAATCAAATCTAATAGTACCATTTTTAGTAGCAGAAAGAAAAGGAAGCGCTACTTATTTCGAATTGTATCATTATACATTCCTCTATTTTTTCTTTTATAATGGGATAGATTCATTATTATAAGGGGGAACGAACCATGATACAGCAATTTGATGCATTAGTCGTGAATAAGCAAGATGATCAATTCACCGTTAACATTCAGGAGCTATCACTTGATGATCTACCTCAAGGCGAAGTGCTCATCCGTGTTCATTATTCCGGTGTGAACTATAAAGATAGCCTTGCAGCCATTCCAAATGGAAACATTGTCAGCAGCTATCCGATCGTTCCGGGAATTGATATGGCTGGTGTTGTCGTTTCATCTGAGGATTCCCGCTTTAAAGAAGGAGACGAAGTCATTGCGACCTCCTATGGAATTGGCGTTTCCCAATCAGGGGGCTATAGTCAATTTGCCCGTGTTCCTGCAGAGTGGATCGTCCCGCTTCCTGATGGCCTAACAATGAAAGAGGCGATGATCATCGGAACGGCCGGTTTCACTGCAGCACTATCGGTTCTGCGGCTGGAAGAAAACAACCTCACACCTGAGCAAGGGAGCGTTCTTGTCACTGGTGCAACTGGCGGGGTCGGCAGTTTTGCCGTCTCGATCCTTTCCAAACTTGGCTATTCCGTTGAGGCTAGTACAGGAAAGGAATCGGAACATGGATATTTGAAGGCAATCGGTGCGTCGACCATTGTATCGCGTGAAGATGTATATGATGGCAAGCTTCGGGCTCTGGGCAAACAGAAGTGGAGCGGGGCGGTAGATCCCGTCGGCGGTGAACCGTTAGCTTCGGTCCTTAGCCAAATCAAGTATGGCGGAGCTGTGGCGGTCAGCGGATTGACAGCTGGGACAAGCCTTCCTGCCACCGTCTTTCCATTCATCCTAAGAGGTGTTAATCTACTTGGGATCGATTCGGTCAATTGCCCGATGGATACAAGATTGAAAGTTTGGCACCGACTTGCCACCGACTTTAAACTGGAGGATTTGGAACAGCTCGTTCAACAGGAAATTACACTTAAAGAATTGCCTGACGTCCTTCCTACCCTATTAAAAGGGGAAGCAAGAGGCAGGACGATCGTTAAACTATGAACCAAAAAGTGACGAGAGCATGGCTTCTCGTCACTTTTCATTGTGAACTTTCAAAGATAGGGAGACTGATATCCACAATCGTCCCTTCTCCCACTTCGCTAGTGAAATGAATTTCCCCATTATGTTCATGGATGATTTTGGTGCTGACCATGAGCCCAAACCCTGTTCCTTTTTCAGATGTACTATAAAAAGGCTGCCCTAGATGCTTCATGCGTTCATTTGAGATTCCGCAGCCTTGATCAATGAACCGGATCATCGCAGAGTCACCTTCATGGTTTAACTGTATATGAAGTTTGCCCCCATTCGGCATGGCTTCTATCGCATTATTGGCGACATTCGTGAATACTTGTTTTAACTGATTCGGTTCGCCAAAGACTGATGCCGTATCCGTAGTATATTCCTTGATGATTTCGACATCATTCAATATCGCTTGAAATTCGGCTAACGTAATCACACTGTCCAATATCTCGTTAAGCTGAATGAGTTCACAAACCTTCGCTTCAGGCTCTGCTAAACTTAAAAACTCATTGGCCAGGATTTCGATTTTTTCAACTTCACTGACCGTCATTTCAAGATAGTCCTTTTGCTCAGGGTCTTCCCTTAATAATTGCAAAAACCCTTTGACCGTAGTTAATGGATTTCTTATTTCATGTGCGATGCCTGCAGCCATCTGTCCTACCGCCGATAACATATTGGATTTACAGATCAGCTCTTCGGTCTTTTTACGCTCCGTAATATCCCTACAGAATACCTGAATGGCTGGTTGCCCTTTATAAATAATCGGAAGACCGAGTGTTTCTCCATAAAATTCTTGTCCGTCAAGCCGAATGAACTTTTGTTCCAGTAAACCAACCGCCTGATGATCGTCCCTCATGATTTCGATTCTTTTTTGTACACTTTCCCGGGACTCCAGGTGGACGAACTGAAAAACCGATTTACCGATAATATCTTCCACACTATCCATCCCAAGCATTTTTGCCCCCATGGGATTCATATACTCGATGATCCCATTGCGATGTACAAAAATCGCTTCAGGTGACACCTCCACTAAACTGCGATACCTTTGTTCACTTTCCTTCAAGGCAGCTTCAGCAAGTTTTTGATTCGTAATATCCCGATAAACGAAAACCAATGCGCACGGCTCATTTTCATTATCGCGGATATTAAATAGGGAGATGCTTACATCGATTAACTGGCCATCCTTCCTTAACCTGACCGTTTCAAAGCCTTTCTTTTGTACCCCAGCCTTAATTTGGTCATGCAATTCATTGACTGACTCCTTCAAGAAATCAGGAATAATTGGAAACGGCATGCCAATGAGCTCCTCATTCGTCCATCCGAAAAACTCTTCAAAAGCTGCATTCACCTGAAGGGTCTTTCCTTCCAGATCAACAATGGAAATGGCGTCCGGGTTGTTCTCCATGAAAGACTTGAATTTCTCGGCACTATCCTCCGGCTGTTCTCCCATTTGCCCTTGTCCATAATCAATAAGCCTTTTACTCATCAATTTTTTATTCCTTTCTTATCCGGAAATTTACAGTGTCAATTTTACAGTATCAGTAAATCATTTGCCAGTTTTATCATATGTTTTTTCCAAGTTAAGGATTGATGCACAAAGAGGCCAAACCCCCATAAGGTTCAGCGATTTCCTTAAAATGTATTATAAATATTGGGACATTCTGTACCTGTTGGTTCATAAAAGCAATGGAGCTTGAAACGCCCAACAAGGGGCTGATTATACCAGGTTGCCGGGCAATCTCCCGGTGGCCTGAAGTACCATAGGCTAAATTTCGAAGGCCATAGCCTTTCGCCGCTTACGCTACAGCGTGCAAGCCTCTTTTCCCTGTCTCTTGCCCGCTGATAAAAATACCCCTTCTGTACAGCCTCAAAGGCATGCTCCTGATAAATCATGTCTGGAATCGTCCTCAACCCTTTGAAATCGGAACAATTCGACCTAATCCGATTGACCCCGACATTACCGATCATCAGCATACCTTGATCACCTTCACCCTCGCCTTCCGCTCTAAGCAATCTTGCCAATAAGGCAATATCGGCATCAGTCCTATGCCTTTGATATGGAAAAATACTCCGTTTATTAACAAAATCTTCATATGTAGTACACGTCCTATCAATAATACAACCCTATACTTAAGTAAGGCTGGATAGCACGCGTGGCTATCATGGTATTTGGCGAAGGCGGGGCCGATACTTTCCTTATACATATAAAAAAGGCGGCACACATTGTGCCGTCTTTTATCTTGTCATTCTTTCGCTTCAAATGCCGCTTCAAACGCCAATGATACCTTTTCGAATTCTTCATCCGATTCGATATCGAGCAGTTCACCTTCGCCTTCGACCCTGAAAAAGAAAATATCGATATCTTCATCTGTATCCTCTTCAATATCTTCAAGCAAGCCTACTGCAACATATTCCGTTCCTTCTACATCCAATGAACCTAAAACCTCAACTTCATGGCCTTCATCACTGTCATCAGTAAGAGTGAAAACTTCACCTTCACGAATTTTTCCCATACTACCTCTCCTCTCCTATCCATTAATAATGGAGTTGTTTCCATAGTATATCGACTATTCCATTTAGAAACAAATTTTTGCCCTGGAAAATGATGAATACATTTCTTTCCAAGAAAAGAATCTATCAAGTGATACTATGGAAGAAAAGTATTATCCCATAAGCCATTTGTCATTTTTTCATTATTTACCAATACTTTCCCTTTATTAACATCATTTTAAAAATTATCTATAAACGGCTATAAAAAAGTAATTTAATTCCGAATAATCTTATATATACTACTATTAGCAAGTTGCATACGGATTTAATGAAGGAGGAAGATTTCTTGGCTGTAAAAAGGGTCGATCACATTGGCGTTGTTGTAAAAGATCTTGAAAAATCCATCGCCTTTTATCAAGATGTGCTGGATTTAAAATTAAAGGAACGCATGACTCATACTAATGGAGTGATCGAACTGGCATTCCTCGGTTACGAAGAGTCGGACGAAACAGAAATAGAATTGATTCAGGGATATAGCGATACACTTCCATCCGAAGCAACGATCCACCATTTTGCCATTACCGTGGATGATATCGAAGAAGAATATGCCCGGATCAAAAGCTTGGATAACACCGAACTGATTGATGAAGAGATTGTCACCCTTCCGAATGGTTATCGCTATTTCTACGTATATGGACCGGAAAAAGAGTGGATTGAATTTTTCCAAAGGTAAAAAACACCCTAAAAAGGCAGAGTCTTATAGACTTCTGCTTTTTTTAACATTCACTCTATTCTTCAACCAAAATTTACAGATAAAAATCCTTTCTTTACTTACATGAAGTAATTTCTTAATATACTGCATTTATCCTAAATGTAATCATATTTTTGGAGGTATGCATTTTGGGGAAAATGAGCAAAAAGGTAGCTGGAATTACTTTAGCGGGCGCGGTGGCCATTTCATCACTTGGTATTTCAACAATGAAGGAAGATGTTCAGGCTAAAGACAAGAAAAAAGAACCAACCAACGTCATCATGATGGTGATGGATGGAACAAGCACAGGAGCAACAACCCTTTCAAGGTGGTATAAAGGCGATAATCTAGCCATGGACGAAATGCTGTCTGGCGGCATGCGTACATACTCGGCTGAATCGGCGATTACCGACTCAGCTCCTGCAGCAACAGCGCTTGCGACAGGAAATAAATCAAATGATAAATTTGTCGGTGTCCTGCCAACCATCGTTAATTCTCCAGGGCTCGATCCGGTTAATCCGAAAAATGCCCATAAACCAGTCGCTAACGTTTTGGAGGGTGCGAAACAAGCCGGAAAGGCTACTGGCATCATTTCTACATCTGAAATCCAGCATGCTACACCCGCAGGCTTCTCCGCTCACGTGACACATCGAAGCAATTATGGTGATATTGCGGAACAGCAGGTTTATCAGGGGATTGACGTCGTTTTGGGAGGCGGCAAAGAATCCCTTTTACCAGGTAAAACAAAAAATGCAAGAATGGATGGAGAAAACCTTTTGAAAGTGCTCGATGAAGACAAATATGATTTTGTTGAAACCCGTGACGAGCTGTTAAAATCCAAATCGAATAAAATTTGGGGAAGCTTTGCACCAAGCGCCCTGGCATATGATTTAGATCGTAAAACAACAAAGCCAAGTGAACCCACTTTAGCTGAAATGACCAATAAAGCCCTTAAAACCTTGAAAAAAGATAAAGATGGCTTCTTCTTATTTGTTGAAGGAAGCAAGATTGACTGGGCTGCTCACGGAAACGACACGATCGGAATGATTAGTGATACTTTAGCTTTTGATGATGCCGTGAACGAAGCCCTTACGTTTGCAAAAAATGACGGTAACACGATGGTCATTGCTGTAACGGACCATGGGAACAGCGGAATTACAATGGGTAACGTAAACACGAACTCCTCCTACCCGGAAACACCCGTATCAGCTTATATCGATCCATTAAAGAAAGCGAAAATGACTGTTGAAGGGGCCTTAAGTAAGCTAAAACCAGATCATTCCAATCTGAAAGAAGTTGCAGCACTGTATGGACTGGATAATCTGACTTCTGAAGAAACAGCAAAACTTACCTCTTCTAAAAATGTAGGTGCAGAAATGACAAAGCTGCTTGCTAACCGTGCCAACATTGGCTTTACAACTGGCGGGCATACAGGGGAAGACGTATTCCTGTATTCTTATGGCCCTTCAAAACCGACTGGATTAGTGGAGAATACAGACCTCGCTAAAAAAATGGCCGATTTCATGGGCTTTGATTTACAAAAATTATCGAACAAACTATACATGAATGCTAAAGATTCCTTTGAGAAAAAAGGATATTCAACACGCATTGATGTTACAGACCCGAATAACCCAGTTTTCGTAGCGAAAAAGGGCAAGCAAAAAGTGGAGTTGCCTGCAAATAAGAATATCGTTATCAGCAAGACTCCTAAATCCACTAAAGAAAAAGAAATTAATGCGATCACCGTTTACAACGGAAAAGACTTCTATATATCCGAACAAGCATTAAAGGCAGTCAAGTAAGCAAACACTTTTGAATGGGAAGGAGCCCTTGTTTTTAACAAGGGCTCCTCAGACTGTAAACAAATCAATTAAAGCCCCAGTTGATTTCAGATTTCGCTCCCTTTCCGCCGACTGTCTGCCAAGCCATCTCACCGCGAGCGACTCTGGGGTCTGGCTAACCAGTTTTTCGGCTGGAGTGCCGCAAACTTTCTTCAATCTTATGAGGATTACAGGTGAAAAACTTAAAGGATAAACTAGTCT
>NZ_JBFUIQ010000067.1:0-22689 GCF_056401795.1 Peribacillus sp. P4_D6 | reverse complement strand
AAAAAAAACTGTAGACAAACACTCGATTTTCATCGAGTTTGTCTACAGTCTGAGCCGTCAATAGACGGCTTATTCTTTTTGATATTTAAAGGAGATAAAGTGTCTATTTTAAGATTAAAATTATTTTGATATATCCAATCCCTTGATTATTTGAGAATGTTTGGTGTGTGAAATTGAAATTAAAACACTTACATTTCCTATTATCTGTGTATAATTACCTGAAAATATGAAATTATCTTTTAATTCAAATAATTCAGTGTTATTATTTTATAAGAATATTCAAACTATTAAATGAGAAGGTGAGGGAACTCATATGTCACAGATGTTGGCTTTGGTTATCGTAATTCTGATTTTATTTGTAGGAGACATAGTGGCAGTTCGAACAAAAGCCTGGGTACCTTCCGTTTTCATTTCGGCGATCCTATTTCTATGTGGTTATTGGACATTCTTCCCGCAAGACATCGTTTCAATAGCAGGTGTTCCACCGGTAGTGGCAACCATGATGATGTACTTATTGATTACGAATATGGGAACATTGCTTTCAATAAGGGAATTGGTGAATCAATGGAAGACGATTGTCATCTCCTTATCTGGTATTCTTGGCATTGTTGCCCTATTATTCGGAATTGGCATCTTTATTTTTGATCTGCAAACTGTCCTTGTAGCGGTTCCGCCATTAGTGGGAGGTATGGTTTCTTCAATAATCATGTCAGAAGGAGCGGCAGATGCAGGACTTACGAGCTTGTCCGTTTTTGCCATTGTTATTTATGTCATGCAAGGCTTCGCCGGATATCCTTTAACGTCAATTGTCTTGAAGAAAGAAGGGAAGAAGCTTTTGGGGCAATATCGCAATGGAAAGTTAACAGTAAAAAAGGATGAAACTTCAGCCGCTGCAGAAGGCATGACGGAACTTAGGCTGTTTAAGAAACTTCCTGAAAAATATAATACGGAGTATTTCAAATTTTTAAGACTTGCAGTTGTTGCTTTACTTGCTTACCTTGTTTCGAGTGGATTAGAGCCGATTATATCTATAAATGCATTTGTTCTTTGCTTACTATTCGGGGTTATCGGAAAAAGTATCGGTTTCTTGGAAAGACAGACACTGCAAAAAGCAAATGGATTTGGATTTGCGATCATGGCCCTTATGCTTTTCGTCTTTGATGGATTGAAAAATGCAACACCAAGTATGATGATGGAGATTCTTTACCCACTTGTTGTTTGCATTATCTTAGCTGTGATAGGTATGTATATATTCTCATTCATAGCAGGGAAATTATTAAAAGTCAGCAAAGAAATGGCCTTTGCTGTATCTTTAACAGCATTATACGGATTTCCAGCTGATTACATTATCACCAATGAAGTCGTCAATTCATTAACAAAAGATGAAAATGAAAAAGAAGCATTGCTAAGCCATATGCTGCCGCCGATGCTTGTTGGCGGATTTATATCGGTAACAATCGTATCGGTTATTTTGGCAGGAATATTCGTACAATTCTTGTAAAATAGGAGGGATTCTAAGTGAGTCTTAGCGAACGTATAGAAAAGCAAATAAATGATTTGAGCGAATTTACATCAACACCCGGAGAAGGGACTACCCGGCTTACGTATAGCAAGGAAGACTTACTTACACGTAATTATATAAAAAATAAAATGATGGAATACGGCCTGACAGTAAAGGAAGATGGATTTGGAAATATTTTTGGAAAGCTTGATGGTACTTTAAAAGATGCACCAAGCGTTCTGTTAGGTTCACATTTTGATTCAGTACCAAATGGCGGTGCGTATGACGGACCAGCCGGTGTAATTGTCGCACTGGAAGTGGCTGACCTATTTGCAGAAAATCAATTAACACCTAAATATCCATTGGAAATCGTTGCCCTGATTGAAGAAGAAGGAGCTCGTTTTGGCGGAGGGCTAATGGGGTCTAGAGGAATAGTGGGAACGCTTAGTGAGGAAAGTTTTAAAAATTTAAAGGATAAAGATGGTATCACCACAATTGAAGCGATGTCAAAAATTGGACTGGATTTCACTCTTCCGAAAAGAAGAAATCCCAATGGCATTAAAGCGTTTCTCGAATTGCATATAGAACAAGGTCCAATCCTTGAAGAGAAGAATATCCCCATTGGTGTTGTAGAAGCTATTGTTGGTTTAACCCAATTTGAAGTAACCATTGAAGGAAAGGCAGGACATGCAGGCACAACCCCAATGGATCGCCGTACGGACGCATTGGTTGCTGCCGCTCAAATTATTTCTCAATTACCGAGCTTTGCAATTGAGGAAGGAGAAGGAACGGTTATAACGACAGGGCGACTAGATGTTTTACCAAATGGAGCAAACGTCATACCGAATAAAGTGGTATTTTCGGTAGATATTCGATCAAGCAAGGAAGAACATATTAACAATGTCATCAGGCGGATGAAAGAATTAATCGAATCCTATCAGGTACAGGGGATCCATACAACGGCGGAACAGCTGTTGTATATGCCGCCAAAGATATTGAGTAATGAGATTAAGGATTTATTAAAAGATAAAAGTTCTGATTTGGAAATTCCATACTGTTCCATTGATAGTGGTGCAGGTCATGATGCGATGGTTTTTTCCGATGTGACTGATGTTGGCATGCTTTTTGTTCCAAGTAAAGCAGGACTAAGTCATTGTCCAGAGGAATGGTCTGATGCACGTCATTTGGCAAATGGAGTGCAAATATTTTACGAAGTGGCTAAATGTTTAACGGAGGCGGAATAAGAATGATTAATCAAACGATAAAAGAAGCGATTCAAAATTATAGTGACGAATTGACAGAAATACGTAGAAAACTTCATAGCGAACCTGAGTTATCATGGGAAGAAGAAAATACAACAGCCTTTGTTTGTGACTACCTTGAAAAATTAGGAATTACTTATCGAAAAGCAGAACCAACAGGTGTCATTGGAGAAATTAAAGGCGGTAAGGCTGGAAAGACCGTCGCATTAAGAGCAGATATGGACGCCCTTTCTGTAGAAGAACTAAATAAAGACTTGCCGTATGCTTCAAAGGAAGAAGGGAAAATGCATGCATGTGGTCATGATGCACACACATCCATGCTATTAATTGCAGCGAAGGCACTAAATGAAATAAAAGAAGAATTACCTGGGAATGTGCGCTTAATATTTCAACCAGCCGAAGAAGTGGCAACAGGTGCAAGGGAAATGGTTAAACAGGGGGCCGTTGAAGGTGTTGATAATGTTTTTGGCATACATATTTGGTCGCAAATGCCAACAAACAAAGTCGCTTGCACTCAAGGACCTTCATTCGCTTCAGCAGATATCTTTACCGTAACCTTTAAAGGAAGAGGGGGACATGGTGCAATGCCGCAGGACTGTATCGATGCAACCATTGTCGCCTCTTCATTCGTCATGAATGTACAGTCCGTCGTATCAAGAACGGTCGACCCCCAAAATCCCGCTGTTTTGACAGTTGGAAAAATGGTCGTTGGCACACGTTTTAATGTCATTGCAGAAAATGCCGTCATTGAAGGGACTGTCCGTTGTTTTGATTCTAAAACACGTGACCATATTGAAAAGCAGCTCCAGATTTATGCTGAAAATGTTGCGAACATTTACGGTGCGACCGCAAAGGTTGATTACTACCGTGGTACGCAAGCTGTCATTAATGATGAATATAGTGCCAAATTAGTGCAAAAGGTGGCCTCACAAGCGTTTGGCGAAGACGCAATATATAATGAAAAGCCAACAATGGGGGGAGAAGACTTTAGCTTCTATTTAGATGAAGTACCCGGAAGCTTCGCTTTAGTGGGATCAGGAAACCCTGAAAAAGATACTGAATGGGCGCATCATCACGGGAAATTCAACATCGACGAGGATGCGCTTGCTACCGGTACAGAACTTTATGCCCAATATGCATGGGCGTATTTGAACGAATAACAGACTGAAAAGAAGAAGGAACTTGGGTAATTACAAAAAGTCTTTCAATGTCAGAAGGCCGCCAATTGGCGGCCTTCTGGCGTAAATGGTTAAACTTCCCCTTATGAATATCAAGGGATATTAGAGGAAAAGATTTAGTCCCAGTTACGAATTTATCCTACTTATTCGATTTTTCTGGGACACTGTTTGTTTAGCAAGGACAAAACAGGACATCGGTCGGAAGGGAAAAATAAAATCTGAAGGGAAATTGTAAGGTAGTTCGGATGTACAAAAAAAGAGGGAGATGGAGCTATGAAGAAATTATTTACTAGTTTGGTAGTATTGGCAATGGCCCTTGGGGTATCTTTTTCCACCGCTTCAGCATCTGCTGGAGGTTTTCACCACCCCGAAAGCTGGGATAAGAATTCCATTTTGCGGAAGGACACTCATGGTGTGGAGGTCAGAAATATGCAGTATATCCTGAATGTCATGGGTTTTTATACAGATTCTGCAGTGGTTGACGTTGATGGTATCTTTGGACCAAAAACCGAAGCGGGAGTAAAGAAATATCAAAAAGAAAACAACTTGAAAGTGGATGGTGTGGTTGGCCCCCGGACGTGGGATAGCTTCTCGCAATATATTAAGAAGAATGGCAATGAAACATATGGAGCAGGCGGATACATGGGACTCAGAATTAAATGGAAGTACGACAATCCTTCCTATACATCGGGCTCTAAAGCCTATATTTATGGTAATGGAGATACATTAAGCGACCAATACCGATTGTATGCAAATTAAGATATAGGAAATTCCTTTCATATGAAAAACGTGTCCACAAATAGGCACGTTTTTTATTTTTTGCTTTCCCAAGTTGAATGTATTTGTAAACTCCTGTTCCTTCTAAATAAATGCTATTCCTACCAAGAATAAGTTTAAGTCCAAAAACATAAAAGCTTGTAAAGAAGTTACTGCTGACCCGATAGTGAAAAAGTCCATAATCCTTTTGATTCATAAAAAATTAATATTATTGAATTTCACTATCTCTCTTAATGCCTACTAATGAAGATGTTGATATGCTCAATTCGATAGAAAGGGCCGTTGGAATTCCATTCATTTTAAATGGAAAAATGGTAAAGTTAGTGGAGGGTCCTCTCCAATCGGCTGTAGCTGCCGAATGGAAGGAGTGAAATCAAAAGATTAATAAATTGAAAAATGGTTGTAGAAGTAAAGGTAAGAATTAGAGGAACTTTATAAAAAGGCTTTGCGGAGGGGGAACCCATATGGGCAATTACTTATCAATCAGTGAAATGGCTACCATTCACAGTATCTCAAGGCAAACACTCATTTATTACGATAAGATCGGTTTATTTAAACCCGTACATATAGATGAACATGGTTATCGATATTATAGTGCCGTTCAAATTCCGTTTCTAAGGGAAATTTGCTTTTTGAAGTCGATTGGCATCAAACTGAATGATATTAAGGACCATATAGGAAATCGCAATTTAACGACTGCCATGTCACTTTTGGAATTTCATCAAGAATTCATTGATAAAGAAATAAAGGCCTTGATGAATACACGTACATTCATTCAACAAAGATTAATGAAATATTCAGAAGCCAAAAATATTAAAAGTGAATTGGATACACCCATTATAGAAGAATTTCCTGAAAGGCATGTCTTATTTATACCATTTGAAAATGAATTGTGCCGAGAAGAATTACATTTAACGCTGATGAAAGCTTGGAATGTATTAAGTAAACATGAGATGCTTCCGTCAGAGGGATTTGGCACAATTATTTTAAGGGATAACCTTGGAACGGATGATGTTTTCGAGGGTGCTGGCATATATACTTCATTACCTTTTCTCGATCCTGATATGGATAATATGATGACGTTGCCTGCTGGGCAATATGCATGTGTGTATAAATATGGAATGCCATATAACATTGAGTTTTTAAATGAATTGGTTCAATGGATCCGTGAGAATCAGTATAGAATTGTAGGGGACGTCGTGGACGCTTGCTTATTGGATACGACCTTTTACGAGAATGATAATAGTGTTGATTTTTGTCAGCTGCAAATCCCTGTGGAGAAAATTACTTGAATTTTCAAATATCCATTGACTGTATAGTAGAAATACACTTTAGAATATCATTTGTAACCGATACCATATTAGGTTATTTGAATTTAAATGATACATAAGATACAGATCATGAAGTGATAGGGGGATTTTTTATGTCTGAAAAAATGAACAAAGTGACAGATTTACGTTCTGCATTGGAACTCCTGAAATCCATTCCAGGACAATTGATTGAAACGGATGAACCAGTCAATCCTCATGCTGAATTATCTGGGGTTTATCGTCATATCGGTGCTGGCGGAACAGTAATGCGTCCAACAAAAATCGGACCTGCAATGGTTTTCAATCATGTATTGGGACATGAAGATTCAAGCGTGGTGATCGGACTTTTAGCTAGCAGGGAAAGAGTCGGCCTCATGCTGGATACAAAACCGGAGCGACTGGGATTCCTTTTAAATGAAGCTGTAAAAAATCCAATTGATCCAATCACCATTTCAAATGATAAAGCGAAAGCTCAAGAAGTGGTTCACTATGCAGAAGATCCGGATTTCGATATCAGAAAATTAATACCTGCGCCTACGAATACAGAGGAAGATGCAGGCCCGTATATCACGATAGGCATGTGCTATGCCTCCGATTCAGAAACGGGTGAATCTGATATTACGATACATCGTTTATGTTTACAAAGTAAAGATGAGATGACCATGTATTTTGTTCCTGGACGTCATTTGGAAGTTTTTCGTGAAAAGGCTGAAAAAGCAGGAAAACCGTTACCCATTTCCATTAGTATCGGTGTTGACCCTGCTATTGAAGTTGCTGCTTGTTTTGAAGCGCCAACGACTCCCCTTGGCTTTAATGAGTTGAGTGTTGCAGGGGCGATCAGGAAAGAAGCGGTAGAATTGGTCCAATGCTTGACGATAGATGAAAAGGCTATCGCGAATGCTGAATATGTAATAGAAGGGGAATTGGTTCCCGGAGTGCGTGTTCGGGAAGATCAAAACACCAATACGGGAAAAGCAATGCCAGAATTCCCTGGTTATACAGGTTCCGCTGTTGCGGAACTGCCTCTAATCAAGGTGAAAGCTGTTACGCATCGTGTCAATCCAATCATGCAAACAGTTATTGGACCAAGTGAAGAACATGTGAATATGGCTGGCATTCCAACTGAAGCAAGCATTCTGCAAATGGTGGAAAAGGCCATGCCAGGAAAATTATTGAACGTTTATGCCCATACTTCAGGGGGAGGTAAATACATGGCTGTTCTTCAATTCAAGAAAAGTCAGCCAAGTGATGAAGGGCGCCAAAGACAAGCTGCACTATTGGCGTTCTCTGCCTTTTCTGAACTGAAGCATGTATTCATAGTGGATGAAGATGTGGATCCCTTCGATAGCAATGATGTTTTATGGGCGTTAAATACTCGTTACCAAGGTGATGTTGATACGGTTTTCATTCCTGGAGTGCGCTGTCACCCGTTAGATCCTTCACAAGATCCCGCATACAGCCCTACCATTCAAGAAAAGGGGATTTCCTGTAAAACCATATTTGACTGCACAGTACCATTTCATTTAAAAGATGAATTCAAAAGGTCTGAATTTAAAGAGGTGGATCCAAGTCGATTTGTTCCTGGATTTTCCAATTCATAAGTTTCGATTCAATGACTAATGTAAGGAGGGGAATTAATGAAAATCATTGTTGGGATAACAGGAGCGACTGGAGCCATTTTTGGAATTAGGATTCTTCAGATGCTTAAAAGCAGTGAAGTGGAGACCCATTTAATCATGTCCCCGTGGGCGCATGCCACCATTCAACATGAAACATCTTATTCTGTTAAAGACGTGGAGGGATTAGCTGATCATTCCTATTCCTACAAAGATCAAGCAGCAAGAATATCAAGTGGATCTTACCGGATTGATGGCATGATCGTAGCACCTTGCAGTATGAAAACGCTAGCTTCCATCCGGATGGGACTAGCGGATAATTTATTAACGCGATCTGCTGACGTCATGTTGAAGGAAAGAAAAAAATTATTACTAATGACTAGAGAAACCCCTCTGAATACGATTCATTTGGAGAATATGACGGCGCTTTCCAAAATGGGGACCATTATATTCCCTCCGATGCCAGCCTTCTATAATCATCCTGAGAATGTTAACGATATTATTGACCACCTTGCTTATAGGGCGTTAGATCAATTTGAAATCGATACTCACGGTGCGAAACGGTGGGACGGAATGAAATATCGCACCAAAATATAATGGATTGCTAGTAAAGTAGGGAAAAAGGTGGAAAATGAATGGTATGGAAATGTCAGTAGAAGTTTTCGACTTGTTAAATGGTAAAAAGCTTGTCGACAAGCAGCATGAAGCCATGATGCTGTTGACGGTAAGTGAAGAAGGATGGCCGCATACTGCAATGATAAGCGTAGGTGAGATCGTAGCGATTAGCAGGAAGGAATTAAGGATTGGCCTATGGCCGGATACTTCGACTACTGCCAATGTCATTCGTATTCATAAAGCTACACTGGTTTTGTTTTGGAAAGGTAAAGCACAATATATCAGACTCTCATTAGAGAGATTAAAAGAGCTGCCAAATGCCCAATACAAAAGAGAAAGATTCCACGCCAAAATAATAGAGGCACGGGAGGATATGGCTAAGTATGCTGAAATAACCTCTGGAATTAAAATCGACTTGAAAAACCCTAAAGAAGTTGTTGAACGTTGGAATGAGACCGTAGAGGACCTCCTTCAATAAAAACCCCAGGCATCGACTTTAAGTTACTGGGAAATCGAAATTATCAAATAATAATTGTAAAAATCCGAACTTCATGTAAAATGGAATCATTACATGTATTTATAACTTGCCTATTCATTAACCATTAAAAAAAGCCCTTTTTAAATGAAAATTAATGAACTGACTGGCTATCTTAATTTCTCGATCAAGTTACCTTGATGGTGAAGTTAAGATAGCTTTTTTTATTAAATATGCTGGCTGGTTTATGTTAATAATCATGAAATGGGGAATGTCACTATGGAAATGTATGTAAAGGAATTGGGGAACAAAAGAATTCAAATTGCAGATTATCCTGGAGAGAAAGGGCCAATCATCGCCATACATGGTTTAACGGGTAATCATAAGCAAATGCATTATTATGCAGAAATGTTAAAGGACGAGTACAGAGTCATCTCGATTGACTTGAGAGGGAGGGGAAATAGTTCGAGGGCAGATGTACAGTCTTCTCTTTTTAAACATGCAGAAGATGTAATTGAGTTAATTCAAGAATTAAAGATTAATAACCCGATCTTGATCGGGTATTCAATGGGAGCCTTCATCTCAAGCGTTGTAGCCAGCAAATTAACCTCGGTAAAGGCCCTGATATTATTGGATGGTGCGGCCAATTGCTCTCAACAACAAAGGGAGATTGTACAACCTTCTTTAGGCCGATTAAATAAAGAATATGACTCTCAAGAAAGCTATATTGCAGAAATTAAGGAAATCTATAGCCGTTTGGGTATCAAATGGACGGATCATCTGCAAAGTGTAGCAGAGTATGAGGTACATGAAGTGGATGGTCATTGGGAGAATAAATCAACAGAAGACAGCGTTCTTAGAGATTTCGATAGTTTTTATTCTTTTGTCCCTAAAGAGGTTTGTCGACTAATTTCCTGTAAAACGTTATTGGTGTATGCCAGTGGGAAAATAGGGGATTTTCCCCCTTTATTTTATGAAGCAGCCTATGCTGATACGAAGAAATATACACCTGATATTGAAACGATCGTTTCAACTTGTAACCACTATACAATGGTGTTTGAAAATAGGGCGGAGATCAACAAAGAGATAAAGTCTTTCTTAAAAAGAATTTGATTTTTTTGAAAATATTTCTTAAAAAAATATTGAAATTAACAGAAAATAGTGTAATATTATGAATATATAATAAACTTAATTATTGCCTATTCATTAGCTATTAAAAAATAACCTTTTTTAATAACAACTAGTGAACAACTGGCTACCTTAAACACCTGCTGTCAATAATTGATAGTAATGTTTAGGGTAGCCATTTTTGTCGTGATAATGTAAACGCTTAATGAATTTGGGGGTTTTACCGTTGAAAATCATTGATTTAACATTGGAACTTTACGATGGTCTAGTTACGGATAAAGATTTACCTGCAATAGGCATTAAAGATGAACCTCTTGAACATGAGGGGAAATCTGATTCACATCCTAAAGGCTGCTGTTCCAAGTTGATTTCTTTTTCTGACCATAGTGGGACACATGTCGATGTGGCTCCACGTTACTCAGAAAACGGGGAGTCGATTGAAAACATCAATCTGAAGAATATGTTTGGGGATGCCCTCATACTGGATGTAAGCTTGTTAAAAGCGACACATGAACCTGTCACGAAAGATTTACTTGAAGAGGCGGAACGCCGGCAGGGAGTATATGTTGAAAAAGACGATATCGTCCTCATCAGGACATGGGGGAAGTCCTGGGGGGAAGAAGGCTTTTTTGAAGCACAGGCATTAGATGATAGTGTGGCCCAATGGTTTATTGAGAAGCAAATACATATTGTCGGGTTGGATTTGCCCAATGCCGATTTGAACCAGGATTCAGAAAGCGGAATTCATCAAAAGTTACTGAAGAATGATATATATATCGTTGAAAATCTAGTGAATCTCGAAAAATTACCCAAGCATTCCCGTTTTCTTTTCTTCGGGATTCCTTTAAAACTAAAAAATTCAACAGCTTCACCTATTAGAGCACTATCGATACTTGACTCTCAATTAATTTAAAGAGGTGCAGACGAATGAGCGAAGGATTATTGTATTTCAAGGAAGTATATGATGTTGTACCAGGCTGGGTACAAAAAATGCACGAATATAGCCCTAATGCACTTGATCACTATACCAACTTGCGCAGTAACATCATGCAAGAGGGAGCCTTGACGAAGAAGGAGAAAGATATATTACTGGTCGGTATGAATGCTGCAAGGTTGTATGAACGGAGTATGGTTTACCATACAAAAGGGGCAATGGATGGTGGAGCAACATTACCGGAACTGGTGGAATACCTAATTGTTTCATACTTATATAACGGAACTAAGGCATTAAAAACTGGGATAAAGTCATTGGAATATGCCCTTGAACTTAAAGGGATTCGATATCCTGAAGGAAGTGGCCATAAAGAAACAACAGAAGAAATCCTGTTGTATATGATTGAGTTATTAGGTGATGAGGAAACGGGATTCGTCTCGAATGTTTTGAAACTGGTTAAATCGGAAGGCCAAAACTCCCTTAAAGATTATATATTAAGTGACTCAGCTGTATCAAAAAGGCTAAAACATATCCTTATGACAGGAATATTCATTACAGAATTAAAAGGGAAACAGGTTGGGGAATGGATGGAGGCGGCAAGGGTAAATGGAGCTTCGGAAGAACAATTAGCGGAAGTTGGCCTCATTTGCTTATTGACTGCTGGAATACCTGCTTGGTTTGAGGCAAGCGATTCATTGATTGAAAATAAGTAACGTGAGATTGGTGGGGAAAACATGACGAAAGTACATCAAGATATAGAAGCAGCTTTATCTTGTGTGAAGAATGGTCATACATTAATGGTAGGTGGATTTGGCTTGATCGGGGCCCCTCTTACGTTAATAGATGGATTGGCCAAAAAGGATGTAGCAGGCTTGACCGTAATCAGCAACAATTTAGGCGAGAAAGGGAAAGGTCTGGGAGCTCTCCTAAGCCAGAAGAAAATAAAAAAAGCGATCGGTTCTTATTTTACAAGCAATCGTGAAATTGGGGAGTTTTACCAACGTGGCGAAATAGAGTTAGAACTATTACCACAGGGAACATTAGCTGAATCCATTCGTGCTGGCGGTGCAGGCATAGGCGGTTACTATACGAAAACGGGTGTAGGGACCGATTTAGCTAAAGGAAAAGAAGAAAGGGAAATAAATGGGGCTACATATATTTTTGAACCTGCCATTAGAGCAAATGTAGCTTTAATCAGGGCGTGGAAGGCAGATACACTTGGTAATCTTGTTTATTATAAAACGGCTCGAAACTTTAATCCGGCTATGGCAACGGCCGCAGATGTCGTAATTGCAGAAGTGGATGAGATAGTTGAACCTGGAGAACTTTCGCCAGAGGAGATTGTAACACCGCATCTATTCGTCGATGGAATCATTAAGGCAAAGAAAATCCTGACGAAGGAAGGTGTGAAAGATTATGGCTGATAAAGAATTCATGCAAAATATGATAGCAAGACGCGCGGCAAAAGAATTGACGGGTCCTTGTATAGTGAACCTTGGAATCGGGATTCCGACCTTGGTTGCAAAGTACATTGATGATGAAAATGTTTTTTTCCATACGGAAAATGGATTGTTGGGAGTTGCTGATGTAGAGGAAGATGAAATCGATCCMAATTTAGTCAATGCAGGCAAGTTACCAGTAGCGCAATCAATTGGGGCATCTTTCTTTAATAGTGCAGAATCGTTTGCAATGATCCGTGGAGGTCACATTGATGTTGCCATCTTAGGTGTTTTGCAGGTAGGTCAATCCGGTGAAATTGCAAATTGGGCGGTACCAGGCAAGAATATCATGGGTGTTGGAGGAGCGATGGACCTGTTGGTTGGCGCCAAAAAAGTGATCGTGACCATGACACATACAAGTAAGGAAGGTAAAAGTAAAGTTTTAAAGAAATGCACCTACCCGATTACTTCCACTAGAAGCGTTGACATGATCATCACCGAGTTGGCTGTCTTTGAAGTTATTGACAAACAGTTGAAATTGATTGAATTGATGCCCGGTGTAACGATCGAAGAAGTAAGAGCAAAAACAGAAGCGGATTTTATCTATTAAATGTTAAAAAGGTGGATTAAATGAAAATACGTTCAGTAGAAGTATACATTATTGATTTACCCACAATTCGTCCTCATCAGCTTGCCATGCATACGATCGTGGAACAAACGATCATTCTTGCCCGTGTCATGGATGAAGAAGGCGCGGAAGGTTGGGCAGAGGTGGCGACAATAGGCGGGGCTTCATATGGTGAGGGGACGCCAGAGGCGATAAAAGTGAATATTGATACATATATCGCCCCGCTTATCATTGGTAAAGACCCCGTCCATTATGACAAAATCATGCATGAAGTTTCACTCAATGTTAGAGGAAATAATTTTGCGAAGGCTGTCGTTGAATCAGCCATGGTGGATTTGGTAGCCAGAAGAAGAAACATCCCTGCTTATGAATTATTCGGTGGACAAATTCATAAATCATTGCCGGTGGCATGGACTTTGGCAAGTGGGGATACAAATAAAGATATCGAAGAAGCGAAAGAATCCTTACACAAAAAACGTCATAATATCTTTAAATTGAAAATTGGCAAAGGGAATCCATATAAGAATGTGGAGCATGTATTGAAAATTATTGAAGCCGTGGGTGATCAAGCACGCATTACGGTTGATGTTAATCAGGCATGGGATGAAACAACGGCTACGTATTGCATTGAAGCCTTACAGGAAGGCGGGGTTTCCATGGTCGAACAGCCGCTGCCAGCTTGGGATAATGAAGGGATGTCAAGATTGACCGATCGTTTTAAGGTCCCGATCATGGCCGATGAGTCATTGAATTCTTTACAAGATTCATTTCAAATAGCTAAACATAGAGCAGGTAATTCATTCGCCTTGAAAATATGTAAACATGGCGGGATGACCCAGACGAAAAAGGTGGCTGCAATTGCTGAAGGTGTAGGTTTTGGTTTGTATGGGGGAACGATGATTGAATCATCATTAGGCACGGCCATTTGTGCCCAACTTTATTCAACCATTCCCAAATTTGAATTCGGTACTGAATTATTTGGTCCGTTACTTTTTAAAGAAAATATTACGCTAAACGAAATAAAATATGAGAATTATGAAATAATCATCCCGGATGGTCCAGGATTTGGCATGGAGATAGATATGGAAAAAGTAAAACATTTTTCAAGAGGTCTTTAATTAATATAAACTGGAAAGGGGATTATGGAAAACCCACTAGTTTATGCAAGTAATCTTGAGAGGATGTAGTTTTATATGGGACAGCCAACATTATTAATCACCGCCTATGCGAAGGCGCCGCAAAATACGAGCATGTATGAAAATTATAAATACGCTGGGATGGTATTGGAAATTCACAAGGAAAGTCACATCATCATTAATGCAGAATTTACGTTTTTAACAACATTGGCCCAGGATTTTTTTAAGCGAATGATAGTTGGTTTTGATTTTAGTAAAGATATTGATTCTTTAATAGAGAATATTAAAACGGACTTTTTAGCTCCATCGCAGCAGTCGGTGATTGTTGCCCTGAAAATAGCTCACCAGAGATATAAGGATAGTTTAGAAGAAAGAAATAAAAATAGCAGGAGGTAGAAAATTGAGCAATGTAGTTATTATAGACTCGGTTCGCACCGCTATAGGGAAATTAGGGGGAGCATTGGAAAATGTTCCTGCCGATTTCCTGGCAGCTGCTGTCCTTGATGAAGTGATCAAGAGAGCGGATATTCCTAAAGAGAGTATTGATGAAGTGATCATGGGACAAGCCAAACAAAGTTCAGACGCGTCGAATTTGGCAAGAGTTGCATCACTCCGGGCAGGATTTCCTGTGGAAGTACCAGGTTATACCGTACACAGACAATGCGGATCCGGCATCCAGGCAATCAATTCTGCCAGTCAACAAATACAAAGCGGATTAGGAGATGTAATCATTGCAGGCGGAGCGGAATCAATGAGCACGGCCCCATACTATATGAGAAATATCCGTTTTGGATTGAAATCAGGGAATGGACAGTTATTGGACCCGAATACGGAAAGCCAGCCAGGATCACAGCCCATTGAAGATTACGGAATGTTAACGATGGGAATGACAGCAGAAAATCTCGCTGAAAAATATTCCATTTCAAGGACTGAACAAGATGAATTTGCTTTAAGGAGCCAAGAAAATGCAAGACGGGCAATTTCTACTGAAATATTTTCGAAAGAGATCGTTCCCTATCAAATCAAAACGAAAAAAGGGGTAATGGAATTTAATGCGGATGAGCACCCAAGAGAAACCAGTCTGGAAAAGTTGGCTTATTTAAAACCGGTTTTCAAGAAAAATGGAACGGTGACCGCTGGAAATAGCAGTGGAAGAAATGATGGTGCATCCGCTCTGATACTAATGTCGGAAGAAGCAGCAAAAAGGCATGGTAAAAAGCCGAAGGCAAGAGTGATCGCTCAAGCGGCAGCAGGCGTATCTCCGAACTTCATGGGGATGGGGCCTGTCAACTCTACCTTGAAAGCGCTTCAAATGTCTGGGCTGAAACTGGATGATATTGATTTAATAGAACTGAACGAGGCCTTTTCTGCACAAGCTTTGGCAGTTATCAAAGAATTGAAGCTTGATATGAATAAGGTGAATCCTAACGGCGGTGCCATTGCCATGGGACATCCAATTGGTGCCACTGGTGCAATTTTAGCAACCAAATTGATACATGAGTTAGAAAGAACCGGAAAAAGATATGGGCTAGTCACACTATGTATAGCAGGTGGATTAGGAATCAGTACCATCATTGAAAATCAACAAATATAAAAACTTTTAAAAAATTGGAGGAAGTATTATGAAGAATCAAAAAGTAATCGACGTTTATAATGGATTGGTAGTTAAATTCAAGGAATTAGTTAGTGAATATGAAATAGATCATAATGACTATCAAGCTCTTGTTGATTGGATGGATCAATTAGGCAGGGCAGGGGAAATTCCGTTATTTATGGATGTTTTCTTTGAAACGCATGCACTTCAGGAAATGTATAAAAGCGTAAAAGGAACGGAACCTACTATTCTAGGACCATATTACATTGAAAATACGCCAGTCGTTCAAAATCCCGGAATGCTGCCACAACGAGAAAATGAACCAGGTGACGCCCTTTACTTTTCAGGATCTGTTAAAGATGTTAATGGAAATCCGTTGGCAAATACCAAAATCGATATGTGGCAGGCTGATGCAAATGGTGAATACTCCTATTTCGCTGAAGGTATTCCAAATGATAATTTACGTGGTGTTTTTTATACGGATGCGAATGGTAATTTTGAAATAAAAACAGTTGTACCGGGTAATTATTCAATTCCAACAGATGGACCTTCCGGACAATTCTTAAAGTGGATCGATCATCATGCATTTCGTCCAGCACATTTACACCTCCTGTTCCAACCGGAAAATGGCGATAGATTAGTAACGCAAATATATTTCGAGGGCGATGAATATTTAGAAAATGATGTTGCACAAGGTGTTCGCGGAAGCTTAATTACGAAGTTAGAAAAACATTCAGGTGCAGAAAAAGGATTGAAAAATGATTATTATACGGCTCATTTAGATTTTGAACTTAGATTACAAGATAAACCTGTTTTCAATCAAGCTGTTGTAAAAAACTAATCTTCGCTAAGAAGTATGAAAGCAAAGAATCTAGAAAAAAAGGGTAGTTTCCTTAGTAAATATATCTTTTAAACGAAAGTGTCTAAGTGGATAATAAAAATAAAAAAGATGGTTTGTTGAACAATTCCAATCTTCATTATCTGATTTTTTGAAAACTTTCCGAGTTCCTATTTTGGAACTCGGAAAAATAAATTCGTAACGGATATTATTTAAAATGATGGGAGGCGGAAAATGCGTAGTGTAATTGCTTCGGATATCATTGCTGTCAGTAAATTTAACCGCTTTCATTTACTTGTTTTTCTTTGGTGTTTTTATGCCATAGCTTTCGACGGGTATGATATTGCGATGTATGGTGTGGGTTTGCCTTGGATGATGGAAGAGTGGGATCTAACTTCCATTCAGGCAGGGGCAGTCGGCAGTTATTCCTTATTCGGCATGATGATGGGGGCCCTGATTTTAGCACCGATCGCAGATAAATTTGGCCGGAAGAATGTTCTCGTCATTTGCATGATTTTGTTCAGCGTATTTACCTTGGGGGCAGGGATTGCACCCAACCTCACATGGTTTACCGTCATGCGTTTCATTGCGGCAATAGGCATGGGAGCTTTGATGCCGAATGTTATATCGCTAATGACTGAATATTCCCCAAAACAAAATAGGGCCATCATTGTAGCTGCGATGTATTGTGGCTATTCAATCGGTGGAATCATGGCATCGTTAGTGGGAATGTATATCATTCCTTTTACGGATTGGCGTGTATTATACTTTATAGGAATTCTGCCATTACTTACACTTCCTATATTCATGAAGCAGTTTCCTGAATCCCTTTCCTACTATTTAGCAAAGAAGGAAATTGGTAAGGTTGTCGAAATCCTCAATAAAATCAAACCAGAAGGGGATTTTAAACAAACAGATGATTTCAGGCTTAATGAAGCTGTACAGAGAGGGAAAGGATCTCCAGTAAAAAAACTATTCACGAATAAACGGGCATTCAGCACGATTTCCATATGGATGGCTGTGTTCTGTACATTGATGATGGCTTACGGATTAAATACATGGCTTCCAAAAATGATGCAAGATTCCGGATTCAGTATCACCTCAAGCCTATCATTTAACCTGGTTTTATGCCTTGGTCAAATAGGAGGCTCATTAATCGGCGGTTATTATGCGGGGAAAATTGGGCATCGTAAAATTCTTGTTACACTATTCTTTTTAGGGGCCGTTACCTTTGTCGCATTGAGCGCTACGACTAATACCATCGGAGTATATTTACTTATTTTTATGGGGGGTGCATGTACTGTTGGTGCCATGAACTTAGCCAATCCGTATATCACAGAATATTACCCCCGTGAAATCCGTACGACGGGAATGGGCTATTCGCAAGCTATAGGCAGGATTGGCTCCATTCTCGCTCCTACTTTAATTGCCTTTCTTCTATCAACAGGCATGGATCCGAAGGTGGCTTTTGCTACATTTGCCCTGCCAAGTATCATCGCAGCGGTCGGTTATATTCTGGTCCAAGAAAAACATGGATCTTTTGACAGGGTAGTCAAGGAGGACACTGAAGAGGTAGAATCAGAGAAGACTGTAACTATATAAAGAAATGATTCACAATTCGGAATACAATCCCCTTAGTTGTTTACATTGCAGCAAGGGGATCTGCAATTCAATGTTTCTAGGGAAACTCAGATTGATAAGTGATAGCAGGAAACATATAAGCATTTATGAAGTTTCAATAGAATTAGTAGAACGATGTACTAATATTGGGCATTAGGTTAGGGGGAAAAATATTGAGCTCAGAATTAAAGGCAATAATAGACGATCGCACATCGGAACTGGTAACGGATAGATCAAAAAAAGGAAAACCGAGAACTGTTCGATGGTTCATCTTATCTCTCATTGCTTTAGTCACTTGTATTAATTACATTGACCGTGCCATCATTTCGCTTGCAGCTCCGAATATTCAATCCGATTTACATATTGATCCGGCTTTGATGGGAATCATATTTTCCGTATTTGGCTGGAGCTATACCTTTTCGATGCTATTCAGCGGCTATTTTCTTGATAGATTCGGTCCTAGGAAGGTATACACGGTTTCCCTCGTTTTATGGTCTGTATTTACATTCATGGTAGGAACCGCGAAAAATATATCGTCACTTATTACATATCGCATAGGGCTTGGTGCCTTTGAATCTCCCTCCATACCTACTAATGCCTGGTGTGTATCCGAGTGGTTTCCTAAAAAAGAACGTGCCACTGCTGTAGGGATTTATACGGGTACCCAATATATTGGGCTAGCCTTCCTGACTCCAGTTTTTACTTGGATCATCATAACCTTTGGCTGGAATTACCTGTTTTATATCGCCGGAATTATTGGGATTCTTATTGGATTTGTTTGGTATGGATTCTATCGGAACCCTAGGGAACATAAGCGGATTTCTCAGGAAGAGCTAAATTATATCAAAGAAGGCGGAGGAATGATCGGAACTGAAGAGAAGCATCCTTTCTCCTGGAAACGAATAGGCCAACTGCTTAAACACCGTCAAATTTGGGGAATGTTCATCGGGCAATTTTCCATTCAAACCACTTTGTTTTTCTTTATGACTTGGTTTCCATCCTATTTGATTGATGAAAAGGGAATGACGATGTTAAAAACTGGAATTTATGCGAGTATCCCATACATTGTTGCCATATTAGGAACTCTGATTGGCGGCCGATGTTCCGATTGGATGCTGACTCGCGGTATATCAACAGGATTGGCACGTAAACTTCCCATTATAGTCGGATTGTTATTGTCTTGTTTGATTCTTGGGGGAAATTATACGGATTCACCAAACATAGTCATCACCTTTATGGCGATAGCATTCTTTGGACAGGGGATGGCATCAACAGTTACCGGTGCCCTTTTAGCTGATATTGCGCCGAAAGGAATGGTGGGCCTAACGGGCTCCTCACTATATTTCGTAGCTAACATTGGCGGGGCTTTATCGCCGTTAATCGTCGGTTTAATCATTAGTGCGACACATTCTTATGCAGCAGCGCTAACTTTCATATCCGTAGTGGCCCTAATTGGCGCTTTTGCTTATATTTTTCTTATTGGAAAAGTCCAGCGTATAGAAATCACAATGAAAAACTAAATGGAGAAGGGCGGAATTACATTGAAACTGAGTTTATGCACGACAGGATTTAAAGAATGGGACATAGAGGAAATAATARATTGGCTGCTTCCTTTGCAAGCGGATGTTAAAGGACTTGAATTATGGAATAAGCATATAGAGCGATTTCAGGAGAAGCACGGACCACTGGACAAATTAGCCAAATTACTTGAAACCAATGATCTACAAATACCTTCCATAAGTGGATATACGACTTTTTCGAAACTATGGAACCAAAAAGAACATCAAAACGAAATCAATCAAGCAAGAAAATTGTTAGATATGGCTCATCAATTAAACTGCCCATTAATACGGACATTCGCAGGCCATATTGCATCAAGGAATGCCTCACCAGAGCAATGGTCGGAAACGGCTACCGAATTAAATAAATTAGGGCAAATGGCTGATCTATATGGAGTGGATGTAGCAATAGAAATTCACTATGACTCTTTTGCCGATAACCTCGAAGCCATTCATAAACTTTTAGAAGATATCAACCATCCACGGATAAAACTGATTTTCGATGGTGCTAACTTATACGTTGATCAATTGAATCCGAAGGAGGTATTGGAATCCATCTTCCCCCATGTCAGCCATGTACATTTAAAAAATTATCACTACAATCATAAAGAGCGTTATAAAAACAAACCAGCACCCATTTTTAGTGGGGACGTTGACAATCTTCGTTTACTTGAAGAATTGAGAAAGCGAAATTATACAGGCTTTGTTTCTCTGGAATATTTCGGCCAGGAAGGAATGCCAAACTTGCTTGCCTCAATAGAACAATGGAAACAACAACTGACATATTGATTACTTCTCGTATTTTACATGAAGATTATTAGGGCATTTCAATTTTTTATTTAAATGATTCTATTCTCTTATCCCACGAACATCAAATAGTTAAAGAGAGGACTGATAGAGAGAATTTAAATAGGAGGGTGAATATGCAGAATCATGAGCTGGAACAAGTCATAAAAAATGCGGACAGGGCAATAAATAAGGAGGATTTCGATCATTTAATGAAGTTCTATTCAGAGGATGCGACTTTAGTTGTCAAACCTGGAACAGTCGCAAAAGGGAAAGAGGAAATTCGCCGGGCATTCATTGCTATCGCTGAATACTTTAATCATCGTTTAATCGTCAATCAAGAAAAGATGGCAATAATCGAAACAGGTGATACGGCATTGGATGTGGCATAAGCCAAGCTAAGTGCCAATCAAAAGGACGATTCCGAATTCTCGATGGAAAGAACAGCGACATATGTTTTTAAAAAGGACTCCACGGGTACATGGCGCTGTATAATCGACAACTCTTATGGTGCTGAAATAATTAAGAATTGAAGTAATTAGCTGCCGTAAATGGTGGCTTTTTATTTTTTACAGCTAGATTATATCTGTATGTAAAAAATTGCCTATGTATAGAAGTGATGATGAAATGAAGAAATGATTGTACCCAATAATAATAACAAAAACTACATTAAAAACATTAATGTACGACAAAACAAGAAGACGATATCCTTAAGATATCGCCCTCTCATCATTTACCACGGGTTAATATTCCTCAATGGTCGCTTATTTTAAAGCTGATAAACTTCTGCTCCATCATTTCCTGCATCGCATATTTGACGCCTTCCCGGCCAACACCGCTGTCCTTCCAGCCGCCATAAGGCATATTATCAATTCGGTAAGTTGGGATATCATTGATTACGACTCCACCTGTTTCCAAGCGTTCCGCCGCATAAAAAGCTCGTTCTATACTCGGAGTCATCACTCCTGAGTTCAATCCGTAACGCGAATCATTTGCATCATTGATGGCATCATCCAGCGTATCGAAAGGGAAAATGCAGACAATCGGACCAAATACTTCGAAACGAAATACCTTTGAGTCACGATTTACATTGGTTAAAACGGTAGGCAATAGTACATTGCCTTCCACTGTACCGCCGCACTCAATTTTTGCTCCTTCCTTTACTGCCTCATCAATCCAACTTTGTAACCGCTCCAATGATTTTTTTGAAATCACCGCTGTAATATTTGTATTTTCCTCGAGAGGTGAACCGATGACAAGCTGTTTTGTGGCACTGACGAAACGTTCTAAAAATTGTTGGTATAGTGATTTGTGGACATAAATCCGTTGAATCGAGATGCACACCTGCCCATTATTCGTAAATGACCCCATTACACTTCTTTGAATAATTTGATCGATGTCGACTCCTTCATCAATGATGAAAGGGGAATTGGACCCGAGTTCAAGTGTAAGCTTACGGAAGCCTGCCTGCTGCTGGATAAGGTGTCCGACCTCAACACTGCCTGTGAACGTCACTTTTTTTACATGTGGATGGGTCGTCAAGGCTTCACTTAAAACATCGCCTTTGCCAGGTATGATGTTCAATACTCCATCTGGCAACCCGGCTTCTTTAAAAATATCGGCAAGAACCAGTGCACTCAATGGGGTTTGTTCGGCAGGTTTTAACACAATCGAATTTCCAGCGGCAATAGCTGGACCCACTTTATGGGCAACCAGATTAAAGGGAAAATTAAATGGGGTAATCGCGGTGACGACGCCAATCGGGGTGCGAACCGTGAATCCAAAACGGTTTACCCCACCAACTGCCGCATCCATCGGGATTTGTTCTCCATAATTGTTCTTGGACGCTTCTGCAGCGAAACGATAGGTCTGAACCGTACGATTCATTTCTTCACGAGCATTTCGAATCGTTTTCGCCGCCTCCAGAGAAATGATTCTTGCAAGTTCTTCACTGCGTTCTTCCATGATTGCTGCAGCTTTAAATAAAATTTCTGCTCGTGCATGAGCCGGGTAGGATCGGTATTTCTGAAAAGCAGCATTTGCCTCAACAATCGCTTCAATGGCATCCGCTGGTTCAGCCTGTCCGATTTGTGCAATTTCTTCGTTTGAATGGGGATTATATAATGGCTCATATGATTTAGCCTCCCGCCATTTACCACCGATCCACAATTGCCACTTTTTCTTCATCTGAAATCCCTCCAATAATATCTGCCTTTATAATTTACAAATATAATCACCTAGTGTTTTCGAGAGCTTTACATTTTCCGAATAATCGACATCCACATCAATCAAG
>NZ_JBFUIQ010000066.1:0-22694 GCF_056401795.1 Peribacillus sp. P4_D6 | reverse complement strand
GTTTCATGCGGAGCTCCAAAATCATCACCCCATTGAATATCATCAAATCCTTGTTCATGAAGGAACTTAATGGCTTCATCATATGTAATGCGCGGGAAAGGAGCTTGGATTTGTTCAAGCTTCGATGTATCACGGCCCAGTGTATTCAACTCAAGCTCACAGTTTTTCAATACGGATTGGATGATGGAAGAAACGAATTTCTCCTGTACCTCCAGGTTTTCTTTAAATTCGATGAAAGCCATTTCTGGTTCAATCATCCAGAACTCGATTAAGTGTCGTCTTGTTTTGGATTTTTCTGCCCTGAAGGTTGGGCCAAAGGAAAATACCTTCCCAAGTGCCATGGCAGCCGCTTCCATATAGAGTTGACCACTTTGTGAAAGGTATGCATCCTCATCAAAGTATTTAGTCGCGAACAATTCACTCGTTCCCTCTGGTGCGCTTCCCGTTAAAATTGGGGGATCCACTTTAACGAAGCCTTCTTCATTAAAGAATTCATATGTAGCACGGATTATTTCATTCCGGATTTTCATGACTGCATGCTGCCGTTTTGAACGCAGCCACAAATGGCGATTATCCATTAAAAATTCAGGACCATGCGCTTTAGGTGTAATGGGATAATCCAATGATTCATGAATGATTTCAATATCTTTCACCTGTAATTCAAAACCGAACGGCGAGCGTTCATCCTTTTGAATGACACCAGTTACATACAAGGATGACTCTTGCGAAACCGATTTCGCACGAGCGAAAATCTCTTCTCCCACTTCAGCTTTCACGACCACCCCTTGAATAAAACCAGAGCCATCACGTATTTGAAGGAAAGCAATTTTCCCACTGGAACGTTTGCTGGCAAGCCAGCCTCCAATGGTTACTTCTTGATCGACGAATTTGCTAGCATCTTTTATTGTAATTTTCACGGAATTTACCTCCAAAAATAACTTAACTTACTAATGAATTTACTCTACTTATTATACCCATAGCCCTGCTTACAAGCAAATAAATCAATTGAAGCGGAGGTTCCATGCCTTTTCTATCATTCTTATTATGTTTTTGTCGCGTATTCGCCAGATTGTTGCATGGTAAATTACTTTTCACTAATGCCCATGCTCTTATTACAGAAAAATCATCTCGGTATATGTATAGGCCGACATTTCTAATATTAAACAAAGGATTGAATCCAATCAACCAATGGTAATCAAATACTCTTTACCATTCATAATCGGAATATCCCCCATTCATAATCTTTCAATTTGAACTCCTTGCTTCATACTAACTAAATGTTCTAGGCATTTTTCTGTTGAAACCCAGCTTTTTTCTAACATTTTTTGTCTAATTATACTGAATAATCTAAATATGTTGAACTTAAACAAGAAATCATATACGATATCATATATGATTAATTAAAAAATCAAGGGGTGAGTGCCATGGCAAAAGCAAGAGTTAAACTCCAAAAGTCAGATTACTCAGAAGAAGTGGAAATACTGTCGAACCGCTATATATTAATGAACGGTGTTAAGTATGAGGTATCACGAATCAAGTTGGATAACCCTATTTCCGGAACGGTATATGGGACATTATTAAACTATAAAGGATCATTGGAAGCAATGAAGGGAAAGATCGACCATCCGCCTTATAATGAACCTCCTAAAGGGCCGATCCTTTATATTAAACCTAGAAACACGTTTTCTTCTTATTCAAATCCAGTTCCCCTTCCGACCGGCATACCTGAATTGGAAATCGGAGCCGCACTTGGAATAGTGATCAGTAAAACGGCGACAAGAGTCAAGAAAGAACATGCCTCGGATTATATAGAAGGTTTTACGATCGCCAATGATATTAGCATTCCTCATGAAAGCGTTTTCCGTCCTGCTATCCGCCATAAAGCCCGTGATGGATTTTGCCCGATCGGTCCATGGGTCGTATCCAAGGAATCCATCTCCAACCCCGATTCTTTAGGACTTCGTGTATATATTAATGGAGAGCTAAGGCAAGAAAATTCAACTTCAAATCTAATTCGCTCCATCCCCCGGCTTATTGAGGATGTAACGGACTTCATGACCTTGAGTACGGGTGACGTCCTTCTAGTTGGAGTTCCTGAAAATGCACCGCTGGCCAAAGCCAATGATCAAGTCAGGATAGAAATAGACGAAATCGGTTATCTGGAAAATACGATCATTTCCGAGGAAAAATTATCACTGGAGGGGATTTTATGAAGAGAGCACGTGTAGCCTATGCAGGTGCCATACATCAAGCAAGTGAATATCATGGCAAGCTCCAATTGGCGGATGGCCGGCTTGTCAATGAGCAGGACGTTGTCTGGCTTCCCCCTGTGGAACCACGAACTGTCTTCGCGCTTGGCTTGAATTATGCAGACCATGCGAAGGAGCTAGCTTTTAAAGCCCCGGAAGAACCCCTTGCATTCTTAAAAGGTCCCAATACATTCATCGGCCACCGGGGACAGACAAGGCGGCCTGCTGATGCAGCTTATATGCATTATGAATGTGAACTGGCAGTGGTCATCGGTAAAAAGGCGAAGAACATAAAAAAGGAAGAAGCCTTTAATTATGTAAGTGGATATACGATTGCAAATGATTATGCAATACGGGATTATCTGGAGAACTACTACCGGCCAAATTTAAAGGTCAAAAATCGCGATACCTGCACCCCCATTGGTCCCTGGCTCGTCGATGCCGAAGATATTCCAGATCCTTCGAATCTTGCCATCAAAACTTACGTCAACGGAAAATTGACTCAGCAAGGCAACACGAAAGACATGATTTTCGGCATTGCTGATTTAATTGAATATTTCAGCAGCTTCATGACATTGAGTCCGAACGATATCATATTGACAGGCACACCTGAAGGCTTGGCGGATACTGCTGTAGGCGATGAAATCATCACTGAAATTGAAGGTATCGGAAAACTCGTTAGCACAATAGTCGGGGACGATGTATTTACTGAAATCGGGGATCGGCCTCATCTGAATATCCACAAATAATGGAAGGGTCTGATCATATGCCTCATATAATTATTGAATATACGGATAATATCAAAGATGAAATCCAGATTGACGGCTTATTAAGAAAGGTGAATGATGTACTGATATCCTATCCCTCCATCTTTCCCATTGGCGGGATTCGATCCCGGGCCATTGAATTGAAGCATTATCGTGTTGCCGATGGTACAGAGGATGATGCTTTTGTTCATGCCATACTAAAAATTGGCGCTGGACGCCAGGACAGTGATAAAACAAAAGTATGTGACCACCTTTTCGAAACGATGGAGTCCCATTTGGCATCCCTCTTTTCAAAAAAATATCTTGCCCTCTCCATGGAACTTACGGAATTCAGTGATTTTGGCACATATAAAAAGAATAATATCCATAATCGATATAATAAATGAACAATACTTCATATTTAAAGGCCTTCCACATCATCGGGAAGGCCTTTAAATTAATATGTTTTGCCAATGCTACCGGGCTCAGTTGATTTCTGCAAGGTTTTCAGTACGGTTCAAGAACTCCTTGACACGGTCCACATATTCCTGTTTATCATAGCCGTTATATAAAGCGCTAGCCATACGGACCGGATCCCCAAAAAAGAATCTTTCGTACAGGGTTTGCCTGGATCCAAATGAACTCATGCATACATCCCATGCGAGACGATACAATTTAACCCTGTCATAGGCTCCACCATTCGCAGCTTGAAGATATTTATCCAAATCCGGTCGAAGCTCCGAATTGAAATCGGCTTCATTTGGTATCGCCATTAAGCCACTAGCCCCAAGAAGCTGCATTATTTCACTGAATCTAGGGTAAATCTTCGGATAATAATTACGGGCAATGTTTAACGGTGTGAAATCGGGTGTCATCATTCCCCACTTATCCACTTTCGCGTTTGCCTCCGAAGCTGTTATGAAAGCCTTTACCGTTTCAAGCGCTATGATGACTTCCGAGATTTTTTCCTGAACATGCTGGTATTGCCCGATATTGATGGTTTCCACCATTAGTTGCAGAATCCCCAGAATGAACTCGGTTTTGGCGATATTCTTCGCTACCACCTGATGGGTCATATGAACAACCGCATTGCTTTCATTATAAGCCTGGTTGCAAATGCCGACATCCCCATATGCAAATACCCGATTCCAAGGAACGACTACATCATCAAAAACGATAATCGTATCCATTTCCTCAAATCTTGAACCAAGAGGATGGTCAAAATGTGATTTGCCATAGTCGAATGATTCACGACAGATGAATTTCAACCCTGGTGTATTATTTGGTATGGAGAATGCAAATGCATAAGGGTTTTCTTCTTCCGATTGTTTAAGCAATGTTGAAGGGAATACCATGATTTCATCCGTTATTCCTCCTTGTGTAGCTAATAATCTAGCTCCCTTTATAATAAGCCCTTCTGAATTCTTGCCAGCAATCCGTGCAGCGATGTAAGGATCCGGAAGCTTTGCGGCACTAACTCCCCTATTAACCTGGGGTTGAATCAGGGTATGAGTCAACGACAAATCCTTTTCCCTGCAGAGCTCATAATAATCTTTCATATTTTTAGCAAATGCCGAATCCTGAGTGCCGAACATATCAGCTGCTGTACCGTACGCCATCATCCCACTGTTGATATAGTCAGGGGAGCGTCCCATCATTCCATTATTATGCCTTGCCCATTCTTGAATCATTTTCCTCCTTTTTTCAAGGTCTTCCTTAGTCCGCGGCTGCATGAATGAGGTCCCTACTCTTTCGTTTGAAGTTGGTGAAATATAAGTCATGATGTCAGTTTTCGCGGAATCATGCTGCAAATCATATAATTCGGCCTGTGATTTCATGACCCCTTTAAAAGCTGGGTGTTGACTGATCTTATTTTTTACTTGCTCTCCATTGATCCATACATTCGCCTTTGCTTTGTCTACCCTATCGATATATTCTTTACCTGTTTTAGCCGGCATGCTTACATCCCCCTTTAGTATTAATTTAATGAAGCGCTTACAATTAAATAAATTCCAAAAATTGAATTCATTCCTATAACAAAATATACCATGTGTTATGATATATATATAATACTTAAAAAATTCAATATGTATATGTAAATCATATGTATGAGGTGTATATAATGGACATCCGGCAGTTAAAGTATTTTGTGACGATCGTTCAGGAAGAACAAGTAACCAAAGCCGCAAAAAAATTACATATGGCTCAACCGCCCCTTAGCCAGCAACTTAAATTAATGGAAATGGAAATCGGTGAAAAACTTTTCGATCGGAATGGAAAGAAACTTGAACTCACTGAAACTGGCAAGGTCCTTTATAAAAAAGCTGAAGCTCTATTAATCCAGTTCGAAGAATCACTACTGGAAGTGAAGGAAGTCAGTAAAGGGGTAAAGGGCACTCTTTCCATAGGGTCAGTAAAAACTTGCTTTTCTTACATTCCGCAAAGGATGAGAACCTTTAGGGTTAAATACCCTGACATTCGTTTCAAGTTAATGGAAGGTGATACGTTCCGTTTGACAGAAGGCTTAATAAACAGGGAAATCGAGTTGGCAATTGTAAGGCTTCCTATTAACGGTAAGCAATTCTCATCGATTAACCTTCCGCCGGAAGATTTTGTGCTTGTCACCCCAAAAGATTGGGATATCCCAGACTCGATCGAATTCAAACAAATTAAGGAATATCCCCTCTTATTGCTGCATAGGGTTAGCGGTCAAGGTACTTACGAACTGATAGTGGATGAATGCCTAAGACATGGATTTGAACCTACGATTGTATGTGAATGTCCTGATGCTGCCATGATCTTATCCTTAGTGAAGGAAGGAGTAGGCGCTACCATCATGCCACGTACCACGTCCAAATCGTTTTCAACCCAGGGGATAAAAATAGTCGAATTGATAGATTGTGTAGTACAATCGGAAGCCGCTCTTATTTGGCTCGAAGAACGCTATCTTTCCAAAGGAGCCGTCAAATTCCTAGAAACATTTTCTGAAGGAATGCCCAGTTATCCCTGAATATTAGTGCACCTGTACCTCTTTGTAGTAATCCTTGTATTTGTTCGAATTTCTTTATCCTTGAAAAGAAAAAAGCAACCTATCATTTGATGGCCGCTTTTTCAAAACCATTCACAATTGCGTTGACCTGCGCTTTATTAATAGGCATGCCTTTACATCATTTAATGTCGCAAAACCCCCTTAACATCATGACCGGTATTGGACTTTACCAGGATTTCATTATAATTGTCTTTTGCAACCGTTTTCGGACCGGTCCTGCGATTACCGATCAAGGCACCTAAATAGCAGGCGATGAATCCAAGCGGAATGGAAACGATTCCTGGTGAATTCAAAGGGAAAATCGGTTCACCTGTCATTATGGATGCTCCGGGGACCGGGTTCCAGACATTTGGACTGAGGGCCACGAGCAAAAGTGTTCCAAAAAGACCTGTCATCATACCGACTATCGCTCCGGTTTTATTGAATTTTTTCCAATAGATCGTAAGAAGGATTACTGGCAAATTCGAACTGGCGGCCAATGTAAAGGCGATAGATGCCAGAAACGCTACATTGAATTCCTGCAGACCTAATGATAAAACAATCGCAAGTGCAGTCACACCAATAGAAGCCCATCTAGCCATCGTCATTTGCTGTTTTTCCGTCGCTTTTCCATCTTTTAATATTTCATTATAAAAATCATGTGAAAATGCCGTAGCACCAGTTAAAACGATTCCTGCAACTACTGCGAGTATCGTTGCGAAGGAAACGGCCGCAATAAATGCGAATAAGATGTCCCCGCCCACAAGTTGGGCCAATAAAGGTGCAGCCATGTTACCTGCTGGATTAGCGGCCATGATATTCGATGTTCCGACCAACTTAGCAGCACCGAATCCGAGAAAAATGACCATGATATGAAATGCACCCATAATCCACATCACCCAAACAACCGACTTTCTTGCCACTCGTGCATTCGGGACAGTCAAAAAACGAATTAAAATGTGAGGCAGACCTGCCGTTCCCAGAATCAGACCCAGTGACAAGGATGCTGCATCCCACCCACTGGCATACTTAATTCCTGCCTTCAGGTAATCTGCACCCATGGGTGTCGCTGTTTTCATATCCGTGAAAATTCCGGTGAAACTAAAATTCAACTTCCACATGACGATCATGAATAATATAAACACTCCGCCTATCAGCAGGATGGCTTTAATGATCTGCACCCAGCTCGTCGCCGTCATCCCCCCGAATAGAACAAATACCAGCATTACAATACCTACGATGATGACAGAAATATTATACGGGATGTCTAAAAGCAATTTAAATAAAGCGCCTGCAGCAACAAGTTGCCCCAGCATGTACATGACTGATATCACCAGGGTATTAAAAGCGGTCACTCCCCGGACCTGTTTATATTTAAACCTTGTAGTCACCATATCAGCCAATGTGTATTTCCCTAAGTTCCTTAATGGCTCAGCCACTAGGAATAACACGACAAGAAATGAAACAAGTGCTCCATACATCAGGAAAAATCCATCATATCCCGTTAAGGAAAATGCCCCTATCAACCCTAAAAACGTGGAAGCCGACATAAAATCCCCGGCCAATGCAAGTCCATTTTGCCTAGCGGTCAACCCGCCCCCAGCCGTATAAAAGGAGCCTGCCGTTTTAGTTTTTTTGGAAGCGAAATACGTGATGAAAAGCGTACCTAACGACATTAGCGCAAAGAGAATGATAACTGTCCAATTCATGTTTCAAAGCCCTTCTTTCTCGATGATTTCTTTTATTTGTTCATCGATTCTTTCAGATTTCCTTACATATATGCTGCAAACCCATACAGACATAACCGTAATGGAGACACCGTACGCCCACGCCCAGGTTATGTCCCCGATGAAAGGGTGATCCAGGATATCTGTGTAAAAAACTAAGAAGGGCAAAAGCAAGGAATATCCCATAAAGAAAATCGTAAAAGGGATGACGAACTTCTTTTTGTCGGAGAGCATATTCTGAAACTCTTTGGAGGCAACAATCTTTTCATAATCCACTAGATTGGTTTGTTCCGATTCATCAAGGTTTTTTTCCAGCCGAACCATCTCTACACACCTCTTCTGATATTTATTTTTACAAGGACGGTCCTGGTAGTATTCCTCCAATGCCAGCCGCATTCTTCAATGGCACAGATCCCCCTCCATCCCAGAATACCTACAACCTCATCTGCCCAAAGAGGGTCTGAAGCCCATTCCCTAAGCTTTCCATACTCCTTTTGTGAAACCGATGAAACTTACAAATAGGGCAGCAGTAAGCTCCCACTGCTGCCCTGTCCCAGACCATATCTCTTAAAAGGTTTGCACATTCACAATAGTCTTGGCTCGCCTATCCTTCATCTGTTTCGACTTCTTGATACATTCACTTTTCCATTTGATATGAATCTCCTTTCCTTTCAAGGGAAGAGAATCATTGAAATGTAAGTGCCAACTCCCTTGAAAGGATCCGTCCATTATTTGATGGGCCATTCCTTATCCAGCAGTCTTCCATCAACTTTTCACCATTTGCAGTGGCGCCCTATTGAAAAGACTATGAGAGTCCAAGTATGTTTTGCCTGAGTATTCCATGTTCCATCCTAAATCCCGCTTCTTTTTAGATGATGAATTCAGGCTTACTTTTTGCCAGGATCGGTTCTTTAAGAGGAACTTCTTCTCCTGATATTATATCAAGCACAGAAGATGCCTCATCAAACCATGAATCCGGAGCTTGGGCTCCCCAGAATGTCTGGCGTCTTGGATCATTCAAATCCCAATGAATCGGTTCGGTATCCGGGTCAGATGTTAAGTAATCCCCATTGTATAATTCGATCCTGTGACCATCCGGATCTCTTAAATATAGGAAGAATGCATTGGATAGGCCATGCCTCCCTGGGCCGCGTTCGATTGACTTTGCATATCCAAGAGATGCCAGTACATCACAGGCATGGATAAGTGCAAGCGGGTCAGGCAGAAAGAAGCCTACATGATGAAGTCTTGGACCGATACCGTTCATGAATGCCTGGTCATGGACCGTTTGCTTTCTATGTAGCCACGTTGCCCATAATTTGCCCGACTCATCCACAGTATCTTCCGAGCAGGCAAAACCTAATTCTTTCATATAAAAGTCAGAGGCTTTTTGCACATTTGGCACACAACAATTCACATGATCGATTCTTTGGACCCTCGAACCCCTATGCATATCATATCGTTGCAGCAATCTCTCGGCTTTATCCATTTTGTAAAAAAACTCCACTGGCAATCCTGAAATATCCTGAACTCGCAGTGACTTGCCTAGTGCATGCTGTGTTCCTTCCTGCATCCACTTCATTTTCATTCCCTTGGATAGGAAGAAAGATTCCAACCCTTCAAGGTCTTCCTCTTTTTCAACCTTGTATCCTATTGCTTCAACGCTTGGCTTTTCTGCCTTTTGCAAGATAAGCGAATGATGATGCGCTTCCTCTAAACCACGTAAATATATGTGGTCATTCGTTCTTTCCGTTTCAATAAAACCTAAAGCATCCACATAAAAGGCTCTTGATTTATCTAAATCTGTTACATTAAGTATCGTTCTCGCAACACGAATAATAGAAAAATTCATAGTATTTCTCCCCTTCTTTAATGAAACCCGGATTATTTTTCAGCAGAAGAAACGGCATTTTGTTTTACGTCGCCAAATTTCGGAATGTGATGATCTCCAATTGCCACGTGGATAACTTGTGTTTCCGTATAGAACTCAAAGCTATAATGGCCGCCTTCACGTCCTACCCCACTATATTTCGATCCTCCAAATGGAATCCGCAAATCCCTAACGTTTTGGGAATTCACCCAGACCATCCCACTATCGACAGCTTGAGCAAATCTATGTCCACGTTTCATATCATTGGTCCATACATAAGCAGCTAGCCCATACTTTACATCATTAGCCATTCTCAGTACTTCCTCTTCAGTCTTGAAAGGAATGACTGCCATGACAGGGCCAAAAATCTCTTCTTGTGCCACCGTCATATCATTTGTACAGTTCAAAAGAAGCGTCGGGGCAATATAATTCCCTTCCTTGAAAGCACTTGGTATGGCACCGCTTACAATTTCCGCCCCTTCATCTTTTGCTATATCCAGATATCGGGAGACATTATTAAAATGGTTACGATGGATCAGCGGTCCGATTTCCGTGTCTGGATCCATTGGGTTTCCAATCTTGATATTATGAACACGTTCCTTCAATTCTGCCACGAACTGGTCTATTATCGATTCATGGACAAATAATCTGGAATTGGCTGTGCAGCGCTCCCCATTGAACGAATAGATTCCCCATACCACTGAATCCAGGGCCTTTTCTAAATCGGCATCTTCAAAAATGACTGCTGGTGATTTACCGCCGAGTTCCATGGAAAAACGTTTCATTGTATCTGCACCATTTTTAATGATTTCAGCGCCTGTTGTCGTTTCTCCGGTAAAGGATATCAATTGGACTTCAGGATGGGCAACCAAGGACGCCCCCGCTGTCTCCCCAAAACCGTGAACAATATTGAATACGCCTTTTGGCAGACCGGATTGATCAATGATTTGAGCTAATTTATTGGCAGTCAATGGAGACCACTCCGCTGGTTTAAGGACACATGTATTACCTGTAGCCAGGGCCGGGGCGATCTTCCAGGTTTCTAACATGAAAGGTGCATTCCAAGGAGTGATTAATCCTGCCACTCCTATCGGTTTATGAATCGTATAATTGATGAAAGTGTCATCCACTTGATATGACTCTCCTATCAGCCTGCTTTTCACCATTTCAGAATAAAAACGAAAATTCTCCGCTCCCCTTGCCGCTTGTTTTTTTGTCTGGCTAATCGGCAACCCTGTATCCAGTGATTCCAAAAAGGAGATTTCTTCGGCATTTTCTTCAATTAGATCAGCAATCCTATTCATGTACTTCAATCTTTCTTCCACTTTCATCGTTCTCCATGGGCCATTATCGAATGCAGCTCTTGCGGCGGCGACCGCTTGATCAATATCCTCTTTAAAGCCTTCTGCCACATTATTGATTGCTTGATTATTAAAAGGGCTTAGATTTTCAAATGTTTTTCCTGAGATACCATCCACAAATTGACCATTGACGTAATGCTTCACATCCTGCACGGGAAAAGTTTGCATGATAAATCCTCCTTTAAAAATTAATTCGGGAAGATGACAAAAATCGTTTGGATTTGTGCAATCTTCCCAATCTAGCTTTATGACTGGATTTTTTGGTCAATCAACCCGTATGATTGAAGGGTTTCACGCAGTTCTTTTTCCAATGGTTCCGAAGGCGGTCCCATAGGCGGCCTTAATGCCGGATTGATTTTCCCCATCATCCCCATCGCAGCTTTTAATGGTCCTGGATTGGTTTCTTTAAACAAAACATCATTCAATGGCATTAATTTGTAATGGAGGTCAAGCGCCTTATCTACATCCCCCTCCACCCAAAGGTTATAAATGTCCGCCACTTCTTTAGGTGTGATATTGGCAGTAGCACTTATATGTCCTGCCCCTCCAATAGCCAACATTGGATAGCATAATAATTCAATGCCAGAATATAAGAGAAAATCCCTTCCGCAATTCAATAAGACACGGTTCACATGTTCGAAATCTTTATTAGATTCTTTTACACCAATAATATTTTCACAATCTTCAGCAAGACGTGCCAATGTCTTCACTTCTAAATTCGTCGCCGTTCTTCCAGGAATGTTATAAACGATCAGCGGGATATCAACAGCATTAGCTACGGTTTTAAAATGATTATAAAGTGCCTGTTGATTCGGTTTATTGTAATAAGGTACGATGACTAAAGCAGCATCCGCGCCCATTTCCTGTGCCCTTTTTGTCAAATGCAACGTTTCTTTCTGATTGGCAGATCCGGTACCTGGTGCAACTGGAACACGGGCTTTTGCTGCTTTAATTGCCGTTTCCATCACTAATTCCCGTTCCTCAATCGTAAGTGAACTCGGCTCGCCTGTAGTCCCGCATACCGAAATTCCATGGGAACCGCTTTCAATATGCCAGTTTACTAGATTTTCAATTGCCTTTACATCAACTTCCATCTTGTCATCAAAGGGAGTGATAACGGGTGCGATGGATCCTCTTAAACGACTTTTGATTTCCTCGTACATTTTTTCTACCACCTTTTCATTATTTGAATATTCCGAATAATTTAAGTGAAAAAATCGGCTTTGCTTTTATCAATAATCAATCGACTATAATAAAACAAAGCCTGGGTCATCAAAGTGCCTGATCTTGATTAGTTTCCGCCCTCTGCCTGAAAGTGCTTATCGCATTCAGTTTATGCTTTCTCACCAATGATTCAATTTCTTCAAAAGATGCTTTTTCCTTTAGGAGCTTTATGATGCTTTCATGTTCGCGAATCGATTGGACTGCGCGTTGCGGCACCATGGTGAACATGGACTTTCTGACTCTATTCATTCTTTGTTGTGCCTGTTTAATTTCCTCTATTAAAAAGGAATTTCCGCACTTTTCATAAATTTCCGCATGGAAACATTCGTTTAATTTACCAAACAGCTCTAATTCAAAGTTATGGAGGGCTTTTTCCATTTCATTGTTTAAATTAATTAGATTTTCAAAATCATGATCATTCATGGTTAAAGAACTGAGTGCAGCTGCATATCCTTCAAGCAGAGATAAAACAGAAAGAGTTTCAATGTATTCGCTCTCATTTATGCTTGTAACCACCGCTCCACTATAAGGCTTATATTGAATAAGGCCGTCAGATTCCAGTTGCCTGATCGCTTCCCTGACAGGAATCGGACTTAAACTAAGTTCTTTTGCCGTTTGATCGATAATGATCCGCTGTCCAGAACCATATGTTCCATCCAAAATTAATTTACGAAGGTGCTCATAAGCTAGTTGCTTTTTGCTGGGGTTTTTGCTTTTCTCTTCCATATTTTCATCATATATGAAATCATATATGATTGCAATCGATTTTCATTAAAAATCATATATGATTTTCCACATGCTTGTTTTGCATATATGAATGACCTGTGCCTATGAATAGACTGAATGTATCTAGAAAATCCGGCAGCCCACCTTTTCCTTTACAATGGTGAAGTGAACTAAAATGCAATGTCCCGCCTTCTTCACTTATCGAAATATAATCCAACTAAAAAAAACCTGCAGACTCAGTCTGCAGGTTTTTAATAAATTAGGCCATTTTTGAATTAACGAATGAATGTATTCTTTCAACGGCTGCTTCCAGCAGCTCCAGTGAAGTTGCATAAGAGAGTCTGATGTTATCAGGTGCACCGAACCCTGAACCTGGAATAACAGCCACTTGAGCTTCTTCAAGCAACGCAGTCGTAAAATCTTCGACATTGCTATAACCTGTTAATTCAACTGCACGTTTAACGTTCGGGAATAAATAAAATGCCCCTTGTGGTTTTATGCAGCTTACGCCTGGAATTTCAACCAATTTATCATAGATTTTATTCAAACGGCTTTCAAATGCTTGACGCATTTCCTCAACAGGCTCCTGTGTACCTTCATAAGCCGCAATCGCACCATATTGAGCGGTTGTGGTTGGGTTGGATGTGCTATGGCTAGCAAGGTTCGCCATTGCTTTAATGATGGACTCATCACCGGCTGCATAACCTATTCTCCAGCCAGTCATCGAGTGAGATTTAGAAACACCATTGATGATGATCGTTTGCTTTTTCAATTCAGGTGAAATCTCTGCAATGGATGTATGTTTAGCATTTCCATAAACCAATTTTTCGTAAATTTCGTCGGAAACGATCAAGATATCATGAGCCAGGCAAACTTCCCCGATAGCCGCCAATTCTTCCCTGGAATAAAGCATGCCCGTTGGATTGCTTGGAGAGTTGATGATAACCGCTTTCGTTTTATCGGTAATTGCTTGTTCTAATTGTTCTTTCGTGATTTTATATTGATTTTCTTCCGTACCGACTATATAAACCGGCTTACCGTCAGCAAGCTTGATTTGCTCAGGATAGCTCACCCAATATGGTATCGGAACAATGACTTCATCTTCTTCATCCAGGATAGCTTGAAACAATGTGTACAGCGAGTGCTTTGCACCTGAGCCAACTGCAATTTCAGACGGTTTGTAATCCAAGCCCTGATCACGCTTCAATTTAGCCGCAATTGCTTCTTTTAACTTCGGCAGACCAGCGGATGGCGTGTATTTAGTTTGACCTTCATTCATGGAAAGAAGTGCTGCATCTATGATATGTTGGGGCGTATTATAGTCTGGTTCACCTGCACCCAAACCAATTATATCTAAACCTTGGGCCTTAAGTTCCTTTGCTTTTGCCGTAATGGCCAATGTTGTTGATGGCGTTAATGACTGAACACGGTTCGCTAATTTCATTTTAAATTAATCCTCCATTCTAAATGCTTCGATAATACTTTAGCCATTCCCCAGTTTTAAAATCATAATAGTCATAATTAAAGCGCTCGGATTCATCAAGATACGTTACTTCCCAAAGCGGGACGTTCTTTTCCATGCCTAGCTTAACCGAAATGATTTTTTGGGGATTAAGCTTTTCTTTGACAATGTTCATGATTTCTTTTTTTGATTTACCATCTTTATAGTTTTCCACTACTATTTCTTTCTTCTTGTCCTCAGGAAGCCAGACTATTTTTTTAGTCCCTTTTTCCCCCTTACCAATGATGACAGAGTATGAATCCTGCCCATTATAAAGGTAGAATTCTTCCATGGTAACAAGGCCGCCCTCTTCCTTTGCCTTTTTAAAAGCCTCATTACCAGCCTCTTTTTTAGGCTGCAACGCTTTAATATATGCCCCGCTGACAAATCCGATAAAACAAAGGACTAGGATAGAAGCAATAATCAACCATTTTTTCAAAGCTGCTTTTCCTTCTTTCTATGTACGATAAATTGTAAATATCGCTTTTTCTTGATCTTGGGAATCCAATGCCAGACCGAACATCAAATCATCTTTTTTCAATGTTCKGTTCAAGGAATCCACAATTTTATACAGATCAGGAGAATGTTGCAACCTGACTGTTGAAATTACTTCGATTTTACTTTCCATGAAAATGCCCCTCCATTTTAATAAATTGTCAACAACCACTGGTATGAATAGGATTTGAAGGCTTTACCACCTATCACATTATACCAGTTCAGTGGTTATTTTTCTTTAAAAATTATAAAAATTCCTGGATTAATGAATTATCAAGATCCTTTAAATCCACTCTTCTATCATTTCAGCCATTTCTGAAATAGTGCCTTGGTGCCAGTCCACTTTCGGAATCGCCTTTTGAAATTCAGTTCCATATTTAGCAGTGATGATGCGGCGATCAAGTATAACCAAAATCCCTTTATCTTCTGGAGTGCGTATAAGCCTGCCGAAACCTTGTCGGAACCTTAATAGGGCTTCGGGTAATGAATACTCAGAGAATGGATTGCGCCCCTGCTTCTCGAGAAGTTGGCATTTTGCAGCTGTCACTGGTTCATCCGGTGGCGAAAAAGGCAGCCTGACAATGATTAAACAAGATAAATCCTCGCCAGGGATATCGACGCCCTCCCATAGGCTTGTTGTCCCAAACAGAACCGCTTTCTCGAAGTTTTGGAAATTCCTGAGCAGCCTCATCCGGCTTCCGCCAGAAATCCCTTGTGCAAACAGGGTGAACTCATCCAGAACACCACAATCTTTGACCGAATGATAGGTTGCCCGCAGCATTTCATGCGAGGTGAATAATACCATCATTCTCCCTTTCGCTGCCTGAGCGGCAGCAATAATATGGTTTGCCGCGGTTTCGGAGAATTCCTCCACCGATAGACAATTGATATCTGGTAGATCATTTGGAACCAGTACCTTTACGAGTTTCTTATAAGGAAAGGGTGATGGAAAACTTGCTGTCTGCATAGGCTCATTCTCTAATCCGAGTTGTTCCTTAAAATACTTAAAAGAATCCTTCACCACAAGGGTTGCCGAGGTCATGACCACACTTTTTTGGCGCCCGAAATAGGAATCCCATAGCCGTTTACTGCCTGCAATCGGCTGAACCGTCAAAGTCACCCCATGCTGAGGTGCTGCATTCGTATAATCAAGCCAATAAATATTTTCTTCATGCGGCTTGATGAAAAACTCATGCAAGGAGTCCCTGGTATCCTGTAAATGTCCAAGCAGCACCTCGATATCATTCAAGTGAAATAATGAATTTTTCCCTAATGGGGACTCATTATTCAATAAAAGGGCCAATCTTTTCTCTAACTCCGTGATGATGTATCCTAATAAATCCACCAACCGCTCAGCGACAAGAATCGCTTTTCCCCATCTTCCGTCATCTATTTTGAATGAAAGCCGTTTTGGACTTACAGAACGTGAAAGTTTTTCCGCCTGATYGGAAAGGTAATAAAAAAGCTGTTCGAATTCATACGAAAAATCACTAAGCTTTTGATCCAATTCATGTGAAGATCTCCCGTCCGTCAGTCCGTTATTCAAAAGCATCCTGTCCAATTTATATAATAATTGCTTTTGATCCGATGTCCCTAGTCTGTTCAAAATCGTCTTCACCGAAATGTAATTAAGCCTGCTCCCAAGCTGTTTGGATGCAGCCTGTTCCAAATGGTGTGCTTCATCGAGAACCAAATACCCTTTTTTGGGAATCAAGGCGTCTTCCGTAAGAAGATCCGTCATTAAAAATGAATGGTTAGTAATGATGATATCCGCCTTTGCAGCTGTTTTTTTTGCCCGTTCAAAAAAATCCAATTCAAGCCAGGGCTGTTTTAAACCGGCGTATGTAAGACCATCACTTTGAAGCCTATTCCAAAATAGCTGACCGCCGCTTGTAAGGTTCAATTCATCTTTATCACCTGTTACGGTCTCAGTAAGCCAAACCAATATCTGCATTTTCGTTAAGGCCGTTTCATAATTATCTTCCTTTTCACGCAAAGCCCTTTCGAACTTTGCCAAGCTCAAATAATTGCTTCTCCCCTTCAGTAAAACAGCTTGAAAGGTAAAAGGAAGGATTTTCTTAAGCTTAGGAACCTCGTTTTGAAGTAGTTGGTCCTGCAACTGAAGCGTATACGTCGAAACGACGACAGGTTTTTGATGTTTTTTTGCAAAATAAACGGCCGGAAGCAGATAACCTATCGATTTACCAATACCGGTTCCAGCTTCAATGATTGCATCCTGGCTGGTTTCGAAAGAATTGTGAATCAGGTTCATCATATCAAGTTGTCCGCTTCTTGCTTCGAATGCAGGGAACGCACTTTGGAGCATGGCTACTTTTTCCTCATTGTCGAGCGGGAATTTAGACCCCGTGTCTTTATGATCACCTTCATGTTCAGCCTTTTTAAAGGCAAGGCCCCTATAAGTAATTAGATCAGGTGAATGGACTTCTGCTTTAGCAAGTTTGCTTGCAATGCAAGCATCTATTAATTCGGAAACCTCACTTTGTAAGGAATAAGATAATCGATACAACTGTTTAAGTGTCATGACTGGAAGATTCATCAGCTTTTTTTTCAATTCCAACAATAATAAAGCGGTGGCATATGCATCACTATCCGCTTGATGGGGCCTGGAATGATCTAGGTTTTCTTCTTTAGCCAGCTGGTGCAGCTTATATCCATCGGATGTTGGTTTTAATATTTTCGCTAACTCCACTGTATCAAGGGTGGAACCATAAAACGGCTCAAACCCGCATCGCACTAGTTCTTCCTGTAAAAAAKATAAATCAAATAAAACATTATGGGCAACAAAACAAGCCCCTTCTATAAGCCGGGCAATATTTTCTGCAACATCTTCAAAGTCAGGTGCATTTTTTACCGTCTCGTTGCTTATTCCGGTCAATTCTTCAATAAACAAGGAAATTTCCTGTCCAGGGTGGATGAATGTCGAGTATTCATCCACGATTTGGTCATTTTCGATGACCACTCCAGCAAATTGAATAATCCTATCTCCTTTTTTCGGAGAATTCCCTGTTGTTTCCAAATCGACCACTACATATCGTTGCATCATGAATTGTACACCTCAAACTTCGCTTTCTTCACTTCCTGATGGAATTCTCTTATCTTTTTTATACCATAATAATCGTAATAAAGGAAACAAGCCGTTCATCAAAAGACGAAAAGGGCCGGCACCTATATGCATGTTTCATGCACATGTGCCGGCCCTCCGCTTACATGATTGTAGCTGCAGGTTCGTTTGAAATTAAATCAATGATTTTATTGTATTCATCCATGATCGCAACTTTTGGTTTGTGATCTCCCAGTTTATCCTCAGAAACCATCACATAAGAAATGATTATCACGATATCATCCGGCTGCACCAGTCTAGCTGCCGCTCCATTCAAACACACGACACCGCTACCCCGTTCACCCGCAATCACATACGTTTCAAGCCTTGCACCATTATTATTATTCACGATGGCGACTTTCTCATTAGGCAAAATCCCCACCGCATCTATTATATCTTCATCAATCGTAATGCTGCCTACATAATTCAAATTAGCTTCAGTTACCCGTGCACGGTGGATTTTTCCATTCATCATCGTTCGAAACATCTCAATTCCCCCTGATCTTATGATTTATTCTATATATAAGGTGATATTATCAATTAGTCTTGCATGCTTGAACTTTACAGCCATTGCAATGATGATGTTTCCTGCCAGTGATTCAAGTGGTTTAAGTTCCGGGTATTGATAGACTTCAATATAGTCAATCACGCCACTTGTTTGGGCAGTAATATGTTCACTAATTAGAGCCGTGACGGTAGCTGCATTTCTTTCACCTGATTCAACCGCCTCTTTGGCCTTCAATAAACTTTGGTACAGCTCTTTAGCCTCCATGCGTTCTTGATCTGATAGGTTCACATTTCGCGAACTCTTCGCTAACCCATCTTCCTCGCGTACGGTATCTACAGCAACAAGCTGGATAGGGAAATTGAAGTCTTTGATCAGTCCATCTATCACGGCGACTTGCTGGGCATCCTTCTTACCAAAGTAAGCTCTATCGGGAAGGATGATATTGAAGAATTTCGTTAAGACTGTCGCTACACCATCAAAGTGTCCAGGCCTTTGTCTCCCGCATAAAACATCCGTCCTGCTTTGGACAACAACTTTCACAGATGGTTCTTCACCGTACATTTCATGGACTGTTGGATAGAAGAGATAATCCACTCCGCCATTGGCTGCGACATTTTCATCCCGTTCCAAATCCCGCGGATATGTTTCAAAATCCTCATTCGGTCCAAACTGCATCGGATTTACAAAAATACTCAATACCACAATATCATTCTCTTTGCGGGCCTTTTCCAAAAGGGTTGCATGCCCCTCATGCAAAAACCCCATTGTCGCTACATAGCCAATGCTTTTGTGATTGTTTTTTTCCTCTCTAAGTGCCAATTGCAAATCAGCTGCTGATGTAAAAGTTTTCATCTTTTTCCTCCGTAAAGTTCAGAAAGCTGCTCTTCCTTCATCGTGAATGTATGTTCTTCCGACGGAAAATCTTTAGATTTCACTTCATTCACAAAGCTTGTAATCGATTGGCCAATCAGTTCATTTGCATCTCCATAAACTTTTACGAATTTCGCTAGCCGGTCTACCCCATACTTGATGACATCATGGTAAACGAGGACTTGACCATCCGTTTCTGCACCTGCTCCAATTCCGATGGTTGGAATTTCGAGGTTCCGTGTGACGAGTTCCCCCACTTGATATGGAACACATTCAAAAACTACTAGCATCGCCCCTGCCGCTTCACACTTTCTCGCATCTTCCAAGAGTTGTGCTGCACTTTCTGCATCTTTTCCTTGCACTTTATATCCGCCCAGAACGCCGACGGATTGAGGAGTCAAGCCAAGATGGGCTACAACCGGGATCCCTGCCTTTGTCAATGCTGATATTTTTTCAACAACATCATCCGCTCCCTCGAGCTTCACGGCGTCCGCATGACCTTCCTGCATGATCCGGGCTGCATTCTTCAGTGTTTCATCCATAGATAGGTGATAGCTCATAAAGGGCATATCCGTCACGACAAATGTATTCGGTGCCCCGCGTTTTACTGCCTTTGTATGATGGATCATGTCATTCACCGTAACTGGAATCGTTGAGTCATACCCCAATACGACCATTCCTAAAGAATCACCGACTAAAATCATGTCTACACCTGATTGTTCGGCTAACTTTGCTGACGGGTAATCATAAGCCGTGAGCATGACAATCTTCTCTTGATTTTGTTTCATCTTCAAAAAATCTCCGGACAATTTCATTACGTTTCCTCCTTTTAATGGAGGAGATGAAAACATCAGCGAAAACTGGTGTCTATACATTCATGCGCAAAAAAAGGACTGACTAAAAAAGTATCTGTTTCGCTACGAAAAATGGCATGAAAAGCCACAATTCGATCAATAAACAGCACTTAGCTTTTTAGTCAATCCCTTTGTTTCATCAGAAGTTTCATCCCTCCGTCCCAGTCCAGTTCTCTGGATCAAGGCAGATTTTCAAATAATTTGGTATTTATGGGGGTGCAGTTCACATGAGATACTGCCCACTTGCATTATATCAAGCAAAATTGAAATTTTCTATTTAATTTTCACGAATTTGACAAAAATCTACTGAATTTCAATATCAGCAGAATATATGGAATGTACGGTACCTTTTCCGTCTTCGAGAAGTAAAACGCCTGAATCCGTTATGCCCAATGCTTTTCCGACAATCATGTCATTAACGGTACTGGCTTTGATTACCTGTCCAAGACTGATCGCATAACTCTCCCATAAATCCTTTATAGGCATGAACCCTTGATCTAAATAGAGTTCGTACAGATTTTCAAGACGAAATAATGCTCGTTGAATGACCTTGGACCTTGAAATCGTCCCTCCACTTTCTATGAGTAGGGAGGACGCTTTTTCCTGCAGTTCTTCAGGAAAATCCTCCAATTGCTGATTGATATTCATTCCAATTCCGATAATGACAGAATGGATTCTATCTGACTCCGCCTGCATCTCCGTCAGGATGCCCACCACTTTCTTGCGATTCACCAAAATATCATTCGGCCACTTTATCTGCGGCTTCAAATCAGTGGTATCCTCTATAGCCTGAGCTACAGCGACCGCGGCCAGTAATGTAAGTTGTGGCGCCTCATGAATCGGAATTTTCGGTCTTAGGATCAGACTCATCCATATCCCGCTGAATTTTGGGGAATGCCAAGATCTCATTAGCCTTCCTTTGCCGGATAACTGCTCCTCGGCAACGACGAGGGTTCCCTCCTGAACTCCTTCATTTGCTAGTTGATGCGCAATTTTTTGAGTGGATTCAACAGTTTCCTGATAATGGATCATCTTGCCGATCGTTTTTGTTTCCAAGCCAAGTTGTATTTCGCTCTCGGACACTTTTTCCGGCGCCGATATGATCCGGTAGCCTTTTTTCCTAACAGCTTCGACATTATATCCTTCACTGCGCAGGTCTTCTATATGCTTCCAGACCGCTGTGCGCGAACAGCCAATGTATTCAGCAATTTCCTGACCGGATATAAACGCACCATCCGCTTTTGAGAGGGCCTCCATCAGCTTTGTTCTTAACTCAGATTGCATTTCACCAGCCACCTCTTAATTTCTTCTTTATCATTTCTTAATTCTTCATTCAAGACAGCTTTCAATATTTTTTCCAAGTATTCCTTGACCCATGGACCTGGCTTTTCTTGATGCCAAATCAATAGATCCGTCCCCGTGACGGCAAGATCCGACATTTGTTTTATAATAAGTCCATTGTAGCGTTGGTGTGCATTCTCTTCAGCATCCGATACATTCCCGGCATTCAGTGCAGCTCTGACTTTAGCAGCTTGTACCGTTATGCCATGACCTGCCTGAAATACATCGATGGCTGATGGTTCCTTACTCTTCACCAGCTTTATCGTACGTTGAACGTTTCTTATCGTTTTCAATGGCAGCTTCCATGCCCTCAAAGCCTCTTCGATTTCTTGATCCTTTGTGTGAATCATGATGATAGACCATATCTCTGCCGCATTCAGTTGATGAAGCGGCAGGTTCAGTAAGTCCATCAGATGATCTTTTTTACTTGAGAATAGAGGCAGGTATTGATATAATCCGCTTTCCAGCAAGAGTGAGAAAGCCTTTATCTTATTGGAGCCGGCCGCTAGTTTCTCAAATTCAACCAGGATTCTTTCGACAGCGATTTCACTGATGTTCTGGGCGTTCTCTTTAAGGGAATCAAAGGTTTCTTGATCCAGTTCAAAATCAAGTTGACTGACGAACCTTAAAGCACGCATCATTCTCAATGCATCTTCATGAAACCTTTCATGTGGGTTACCAACTGTGATAATCCTTTTTTGTGCCAAATCGCGCTTACCATTAAATGGATCGATGATCTTTCCGGTCTTATCCATTGCTATTGCATTCATGGTAAAATCTCTTCTTTGCAAATCTTCGGTCAAAGAACGGACAAACTTTACGGCATCGGGCCTGCGAAAGTCCGAATACCCGCTTTCCGTTCTAAACGTCGTAATTTCGTATGTACCCGTATCCGTAATGACAAGCACTGTACCGTGGTCGATTCCGATATCAGCCGTATTAGGAACAATCCTTTTGTATTCCTGGGGTGTTGCGGTAGTAGCGATGTCCACAGCGTTGAGTGTCCGGCCAAGGAGATAATACCTAACAGAGCCGCCAAAGACATAAGCCTCATCTACTCATTATTAGATCAA